>JBDSAR010000627.1:0-9045 GCA_039922035.1 Chthoniobacteraceae bacterium | reverse complement strand
TTCCGCTGCATCGGCGCGGTGCGCAGGTCGAGGTAGCGGTAGTGCAGACGCAGATCCTCGTTCACGCTCGGGTCGTCGAGAGGGAAGGGCGGCACGTCGGATTTGTTCAGCACGGTGAGTTCCGAGGCGACGACCTCGATGCCGCCCGTCTCCAGCTTTGCGTTTTCCGTTCCAGGCAGGCGCTCCGAGACTTTGCCCGTGATCGAAATCACATCTTCCGCGCGAAGCCCGTGGCTCTGCTCCGAAACCTGTGCAAATTCCTCCGGTCGAAAGACCACCTGCGTGAGACCTTCGCGATCGCGCAGATCCACGAAGATCACGCCACCGTGATCGCGGCGCGAATTAATCCACCCCGCGAGCGTGACGGTCTGGCCGATGTGTTCCTTGCGAAGGCTGTTGCAGGTCGTAGTGCGGTACATAAAAGGGCGCGAAGAATACGGGCGCCGAGCAGCATTGCCAGCGCGGAGTGCGCGGCGCGCAGGCGAAGAATTCGCGAAACAGCGCCGCGAGGCTTGACTGGTCGAGGCGGCGTTCGGCGATGGCGGTACGCTTGTTCCCGTCGAGAAAGGCCTGAGCCTGCACGATGTGAAAGGCATGTGCCGCAGCAATGGCAAAGCGATCCGCGCCGCCGAAAAAGTAATCCTGTCGCGGTTGTGCGATGGCGGACTCGATCAGGCCGCGATCCCGAATGCCTTCGCTGCCACCGTGTTCAGCAAGCGATCACGTGTGCAGGGTGAGCACGTCCTCCCACGAGAGGAAAGCCGGCTCCATCACTGCGCGAGCTTGTGCAGGAGATCCTGATACTCGGTGAGGACATGGTCCGCAGCCTTGCGGAAATGTTCATCGCGTTTGATGTCCGCACTTTGATCCTCCCGCACCACATTCGAATCCATCCCGCGCAAAAACGCCGCTACCTCCGCCTGCTGCGCAGGCGTCATGGCCTTGATTTGCTCGATGATTTCCGCGGCGCTACACCACCCACTCGACGGCCACGCTCTTCCGCTGCTTGAAGCGATCGTCGTAGAGCACCTTCTTGTTCACCGCGCCGAATTCATGGACCATCTTCGTGCATTTCACGTCGAAGCAGCAGTACTCGGCGATGTCCAACATGCGGCCCTCGCGCCACCAGCGGATCGCGTCGAGACCGTCGCCGGTTTTTCCCACGCCGAGGCTCGCGCTCGCGACGGCGTCGAGGCCGAGGCGGTGGCCGAGTTTTTTCTCGATGTCCACCATGAGATCGAGCGTGCGGCACTGGTGCGGGAGGTCGAGGATCGTGTAGGCCATGAGCACTTCGTAGTCGAAATTGATCACATTGAACCCGACCACGAGATCGGCGCGGAGGAGCTGCTGCACGAGATCGTCCACGCGCTTTTCGCTGAAGATGCGGTACTCCCCGAGCTTCGTGCTGTAGGTCACGCCGAGGCTCATGCCCATGTCGCGCTTCTTGTCCCAGCCGCCGACATCGTTGGCGGTGCGCTGGGTTTCGAGATCAAAATAGACGATGTCGCGCGACATTCCCGCGCGTTGTAGGCGCATGCGCGGATGCGTCAAGCGGCGTGCTGGCTTTTCGCGGATGCGCCCTGTAAAAGCGCCGTCTGATGTTTTACGACCGCATCCCGACGCCGCGCAGCCTTTGGTGGGGCGCGATCCTTTTTTGCGTCATCGCGATCACGGATTCGTGGTTTCGCTGGGCGACGTTTCAATACGGCACTTTCGATCTCGCATTCTACGCGCAGGGGCTGTGGCTCGCGGGGAAGGGGATGTGGCACGTGTCGCTGCTCGGTGTGCCGCTCATGGGCAACCACCAGGACCCGATCGTTTTTCTCGCGCTGCCATTTTACAAAATCTGGTCGCACCCGATGCTTCTCGTGATCCTGCAGACGCTGTTGCTCGCGACGATGCCCTTCACCGCCTGGCGCCTCGCGCGGCATTTGGAATTCGGCCCGCAGGCCTCCATGTGGCTGGGGCTGGCGACGCTGCTCGCACCCGCGACCGGCTTCATCGCGCTGCACGAATTTCACCCCGAAGCGCTCGCGGCACCGCTGCTCCTGCTGATGTTCGAAGGCCGGTTCAAGCAGCGCCCAGGGCAGTTCTGGCTCTCGTTCATCCTCACGCTCGCGTGCAAGGAAAGCATGGGCCTGCTGCTCGCGTGGATTTCGCTCGTGTACTATGTGATCGAGCGTGGCCGCGACCGTGAGTGGCGCGTCGGCTGGAACTTGATCCCAGGCTGTGTCGCGCTCGGGTGGTTTCTGTTGTGCGCAGTTCTCATCGGCCCGTCGCTGAATGGCGGAAGGGTGGATTTTCTGGAGCTGTATTCGCATCTCGGCGATTCCGCCGGGGGCATCCTCGGCGGGTTGGTCACGCATCCGTCGAAAGGTGCGTCCGCATTTTGGAATGGCCTCACCGGTGGCAATCTCGCGTGGGGCACGCTCGCCCCGTTTCTTCTGCTCCCGCTCCTGCGCCCGCGCTGGATCATCATGGCCGCGCCGATCTTCCTGCAGCACCTGCTCTCGTGGCGGCCGTCCGAATGGAGCATCCACTTTCACTACGCCGCGCCGCTGCTCCCGCTTCTCTGGCTCGGTGCGGCGGAGGCCAGCTCCGCACTTTTTTGGCGCGACGTGCTTGCGGGCTGGGTCGTTGTCGGCTGTGTCGTCAGCCAGTTCTGGTTTGGCCCGATCAAAAGGGTGTACCGGACCGTCACCGGTGCAAGCGAAGCCCTGTGGGCGAAGGAGTGGAAAAGCGCGATGCTCGTAGCCGTGCCGAAGGATGCTAGCGTGACCGCAGGCCTGCCGTATCTTTCCCACTTGGCAAATCGCGAGCGACTCTACTCACTTCATCACGTGCTGAAGGGGCTGAACACGCTGAGCCGCACCGAATACAAGCCACCGACGGGGATTGATGCCGTCGTCTTGGACACCGCGGACCACGCGACATTCGACCCGGGGGCGGGATACTTTCATCCCGAGCTGCCGCTCGGCAACAAGGTGATCCCCGCCTCGGACATGCTGCTGCACCGATTCATGAGCCAGGAGCAATGGCACACGCTCGCGCGAAATGAATTCGCCATTTTCCTGAAAGGCGCAACGGAGCAAAAAGCGGATTTCCGCAGCGAAGGACGCAAGCTCGACGAGTACTACACGCTCCTTTCCGCCCAGGGAATGCCTCCCCTGCAAGGTGACGCCATGCTTTTCCGGCTGGTCTGGGAATTGCAACCCAAGCGGCCGCGGCTGTTATGGAACTCGTTTTACCTGCTCGACGAAAGCGGTCGGCGGTTTGACGTCCGCAAGGGGCCCATCGCGCCTGAAATCGAATCCGGACGGCTGGTCGAGGCGTGGGCAGTCCGTCCGCCGCCCTCCCTGAAGGCGGGAAAATACCGCGGAGGCTTGCTGATCTACGATCCGTTCAAGTCCAAGCTGCCAGACGGCACGGAGATATTCAAACCCGTGGCACTCGACTTGGGAATCTTCGAGCTAAGGTAGCGCCCGCTTCTGCGCTGCGGCACAAAGTGCCACCGATTTGCGATGCGCCGCCATCGCTTCCGCATCACGCCCGAGCTGATGAAGGATCGCGGACAAAAAATCGAGATACGACTGGTCATCCGGCATCCGTGACACAGCCACCGCCTGCGATTCCAGCGCATCGGACAATCTGCCCAGGCTGGCCTCACATTTTGCCGCTTCGAAATAGGCGGCACCACCGCGGATATCGAGGTGCTGCGCTTTCCGGGCCGTCTCCAGCGCCCCCGCATAGTCCCCCGCCTCCCGCTGGAGGGAGGCCAGTCCCAATTGCGAAGGCAGGTGCCACCAATGTTTGCGCGCATATCTTTCCACCACCTCACGCGCAGCTAGGTGTCCTTCCTTCTCATGCGTGACATTAGCCTCGAAACCGACCAGTTCCCACGTGTCCGGATTCATCGGCATCCACTCGCGCACCAGCGCCAGTGCCTCCGCACTCCTGCCCTCCTTGTGAAGCTGACCGGCCAGATTCAAGGCGGCATTCCAGTTCCGCGGCACGTCAGCCACCACGGTCTGCGGGGTGCCGATATCGAGCAGCGCACCCGCCTCTGCGGTGCGGCCCTGCTTTTGGAGACACACGCCGAGATTGATGCGCGCCGTCATGAACCCCGGAAAGATCGCAAGCGTCTTCCTGTACACCATCTCCTGTTCGGTTAGACGGCCCTTCCGCCCGAGTTCATTCGCATAATAGGTGAGCAGGCGCGCAGAGCCGCCACCGTTTGCAATCGTCCGTTCCGCAAAGGTCTCGCCATCCGCCCAGTCGGCCGCCCGGAACCAGGTCCGCACCGCCAGCGCCACCACGGCGGCAAACGACAAAGACACACACAGGCGCTTCGCCTTTGGGGAAAATAACGCGACCGTGCCTGCGACAAGCAAAAGAAAGCCGATGCTTGCAGTATAGATCCAATGTTCCGCCACCTCCGCATTCAGCGGGATCAGATTGGAGATTGGCACAAATGCGACGACGAACCAGATCAGACCGAATTGCCTGAGCGAACGCCCCTCGCCGCGCCGCGTCCCTAGCCAGCCGAACGCGGCCAATCCGATTGCTCCCAGCATGGACAAATACTCGGCTCCGACGCCGTGCCACCATGCAGACCGATTGGAATACATTACCGGGGAGCCGAGGGATCGCTCCATCATCAGCCGCACCGGCGCCACCATCAGCCTGCAATAGTCCCCGAGCGCACGAAGCGCAAGGATCGTGCGGGCACCGAAAGCCTCATGCGGCGTGCCTGCCGCAGCGGCGCGGTGTTCCGGCAGGGCATGAAGGAACGCATAGATTGAAATCACGGCAAGCACCCCTGCGACCGGGAGAACCCGGTTGCGCCAGCGCGGCGTGTCTTCAAAAATGAGCGTGTGCAAGGCAAACAGCGCAGCCCAGACGAGCGCGATTTCCTTCGAGCAGAGTGCGGTTAGAAAGAGAGCCGCAGCCACAATGCCGTATGCTATCCTTCCCTTCATAGCTAAGCAGTCACGCGAACGCATCCAGACAAGCCACGCTCCCGCCGCGAAAAGCACGGCCAGGCTGTCAGCCCGCCCGGAAATATAAGCCACCGCCGCATTATGCACCGGATGCACCAGCCACACGAGTGCCAGCAGGAAGGCGGTGACCGATATTTCACTGCCGCCTTTCCACAATGCAGGCAGGATCCGGCGCAAAAGGAGAAAGAGGAACCACGCCGCGACGGCGTGAATCAGGACATTGGTGCAATGGTATCCGGCCACAGACTCGCCCCAGAGCCAGTAATCCAGCATATAGGACAAATTCTGGACAGGGCGATAGTAGGTCGAAAACGATTCGGAGAACAGATGCTGCCTGAACACCTCCAGTGAAAAGACCGGGCTTCGGAAAAACGGGTTGTCACCGATGAGATAGTGATCGTCCCAGATCCGTTCGCCATGCAGGCACGGAAAGTATATCCCAAATCCAACCGCAATAAATACCAGCAGGACGATCCATGGACGTGTCCATAGCCGGACGACTGCATGGCATGGCTCGCTTGCAGAAATTCGCGTTGGGTTGGGGCTGATATTCGACAAGCGTGGGTTAAGGGTAATACGGCGACCAAAATTCCGCAGGGATGGAATCGGACAATGCCGTGAAGGTGCCATTGGAAATCCTGGGCGGATGGTCCTGAACGGACAGCCCGACCGGATTCATTAGGATGTCATTGGGCAAGACCTGACATAATTCAGAATCCGCGTTCATATATGGCAGAAAGTCCGGAATGTCCCATGGTTGGGCGTGATTGCTGGTTGCATCAGCATAACAGTTAGCAAATGGGATGCCATTCGATGACGTTGCCCCGAAAAGCAGACACCCGGCCATCCGCGTGGGATGGCCGGGTGCTGTGAATTAGGATCGCTGGAGCGACAGGTGGCCTACTTGTAGGGCGACCAGAAGCTGTTCGGCGCGACGTCGGACAGGGCCGTGTAGGTCGCCGCAGGAACCTTCGGGGGCGTGTCCACCGTGAAGGTGCCGAACGACGCACCGAGGATGTCGGTGTTGCCGCTCGCGTAGAGACGCGTGCCGGTCTTGATGTAGTTCTGCAGATCCGCGAAGCCCGGATTGAAGTTCGTGTTCTTGTTGGTTTCGATCGCGTATTGATCAACGGCCGAATCAAGAATGCGAAGGTCTTCGAGGACCTGGGTGGCCTGCGAGCGCTTGCGGCTGCGAAGGAAGTTCGGGACCGCGATGGCGGCGAGCAGTGCGATGATCGCGACAACGATCATGATTTCCACGAGCGTGAAGCCCGCGTGTTTGGTGTTCAGTTTACGGAGCATGGTATGATGATTTCTATTTGTTTTGTTGTATTTTTGCCACAGCGGTGAAACCGCCGGGGACACTGCCTTGTTAAGCACGAGCGATGCCACGTTGCGTTGGATCCGGGAAATTATGAAAAACACTGTCCTGTCCCTCGCTGCGACCGAATGAGAGAGGGCGCTTCCACCCACCGGCGCGGAACATTGCATCGCGCAGCCCGATGTCCGCGGCACCATCACCGGCTTTAGAGCATGTTGAAAAAGTCCCGAAAGAATCTCACGCAAAGAAGCAAAGGCGCGATGGTTCCTCCGTGGAAGCCTCCTCCTTTGCGGCTTTGCAACTTTGCGTGACGCACTTTTTCAACACGCTCTGAGGAGCGGGTTTGTTTGGAAAGGAGTTTGCCCTGGCATAAGTCGCGTGCGTCGTTTTTGCCGGAAAGCAAACACCCGGCCGATCCGCGAGGGAAAGGCCGGGTGTGATGAGACAGTATTGCCGGGGCGGCCGGAAGCCTACTTGTAGGGCGACCAGAAGGTATTCGGGGCGACGTCGGACAGGGCCGTATAAGTCGTCGCAGGAACCTTCGGCGCAGTATCCACCGTGAAGGTGCCAAACGAGTTTCCGAGAATGTCCGCATTATTGCTCAGGTAGAGCCGTGTGCCGGTCTTGAGATAGTTTTTAAGGTCGGTGAAGGCCGGATTGAACCCGGTGTTCTTGTTGTTCTCGATCGCATAGAGGTCCACCGCTGCGTCGAGGACACGCAGATCCTGGAGGACCTGGGTGGCTTGCGAGCGCTTGCGGCTGCGGAGAAAGTTTGGGACGGCGATGGATGCCAGCAATGCGATGATTGCGACAACGATCATGATTTCCACGAGTGTAAAACCCGCGTTTTTGGTGTTCAGTTTATTGAGCATAAGGTGATTTTGTTCTGTGCTTGATTGCAATGTCTCCACTTGCCGGATAGCAACGTGATTAGCTTTATGACATAGCATTCATGGTGCCAACGCCTGTTTGAACTGCAATACCCCGTCATGCATGACATTCCAATGACCCCGGATTCCAACCGCGCCCGACGGGTGCTCGCGGCTGTCTCCCCGGCGGTCTTTGTCTGGCTCGGGGCGTTCCTGGTGCAGTTCCTGGTGCTGAACATGATCGCAGATTCGCGGCACTTCCTCCCGGACGGGGATGATATGAAGTTCTACGACGACTGGGCGCGGCGCATCCTCGGCGGCCAGTTCACGGATGGGAAGGCGTTCTACGGGCTGCCCGGCTATGCCTACGCGCTGGCGGGCATTTACAAGGTGACGGGTGGTTACAGCCACACGTTTTCGCCCTACCTCGTCGCCCAACTCCAGGCGGCGCTGCACGCCCTCACAGCGACGTGGCTTTTCCTGCTGGGGCGACGCGTATTTGGCGGCACGGCACTGGAGGAAAAGCGCCGCGGCGCGGTCATCGGTGTGCTTGCCGCGGCAGCGTGGGCGCTTTTCACCCCTGCGCAGGTGTTTTCCGCGATCCTCATGCCCACGGCTTGGGTGGTGTGCGCCTTCTGGGGGACGACGTATTGGCTCGTGTGCATCCATGAGAAAGGTGCGGCCTCGTGGTGGCGTCCGTGGCTCTGGGTGGGGCTGCTCGCCGGCTTTGTGGCGATGCTGGTCGCCACCATTCTGATGCTCCTGCCGCTCGTCGTGCTCGCCATCGCGCTCACCGTGGCGCGCGGCAAAGCACTCAGGGCCAGGATCCTCCCCGTCCTCGGAGCCGTCGCGATCCTCATGGCTGGCGTCTATGCCGGCTGCTCGCCGGTATGGATTCACAATTACTTCATCGCCAAGGATCGCGTGCTCCTCTCCGCGCACGACGGCCTCAATTTCTACCTCGGCAACCACTCTACCTCGAACGGCTACACCTCCATCCCCAAGGGCCTCCGCGCCTCGCAGCAAGGCCTGCTGAAGGACTCGCTCTCCATCCCTGAGAAAGAACTCGGCCACCCGCTCAAGCGATCCGAGGCCTCCGCCTTCTGGAAAAAGAAGGGCACGGCCTTCATCCGCGAGCAACCTTTCGCATGGATGCGATTGCTCGGGCGCAAATTTGAGAATTTCTGGAATGCGTTCCAATACGACGACCTCAGCATCCTCAAGCTTCTCCGCGACGAGAACGCCGTCCCGCCCGGCCTCCGTTTCGGATTCGCCGCCGCCCTCGGTCTTCCCGGCCTCCTCCTTTGCTGGCGCAAATGGCCCCGCAGCCGGTGGGTCGCCGGCGCCGTGCTCCTGCACATGGCCGCGCTCATGCCCGTCTTCATCACCGAACGCTACCGCCTGGCCGCCGCTCCCGGCCTCCTGCTCCTCGCCATCGGCGGGCTCTGGCTGCTCTGGGAAAATCTCGTCGCACGTGCCTGGGACAAAGTCGCGCTGCAATCTGCGCTCACCCTCGCGTGCGCATGGTTCGCCTCGGTGCCGCAGGCCGACATCGGCCTCTGGTCACTCGATTTTTACAAGGCCGGCATCCGCGCCACCGAGGGCGCGGAATCCGCCCTCGCCCATGCAAAACGCGCAAGCGACGCCAAGGACGAACGGCAGTCCGCCCTCCTCATCGCCGCGAGCAATGCCTACCTCGCCAACGCGCAGCGGAATCTCGAAACCGCGTTCGCCTACGTCTCCAGCAACGCCGAGATCACCTTCGCGCTCGGCAACGTCTGGTTCCACCGGCATGACCTCGCCCGCGCGAAAGCCTGCTACGGCGAGACGCTCCGGCTCACCATCCAGACCAGCC
>JBDSAR010000626.1:0-2504 GCA_039922035.1 Chthoniobacteraceae bacterium | reverse complement strand
GTTGCGTGAGATAAAGCTTCGCCGCGGCCTCGTAGTGACCCTGCCTCAGCTCCGCGCGCGCCTCCCAGCCGTAGCTGTCCGCGGCGAGCCCGAGCGAATCCGCGAATCCGTCCTTCGCCAGCTCGCGTGTCTGGCGGAACCACTTCACGGCCTCCGGATCCTTCGCGGCGAGCGCGAGTTTTCCGAGCATGAACGTCGTCCACACCGTGCGGTATTTGCGCTCGTCCTTCGGCCGTTTCAGCAGCGTCTCCCACGCTTCGCGGGCCTCTGCAAAATGGTCCCCGCCTCTGCGGAATGCGAACGCGCCGCGGTGGTATTCGGCAAATTCCGAGGCGAATTCCTCCGGCAGCGGATCGTTCGTGGTTGCCTTCGCCGTGCTCACGAGCTGTCGCGCGGCCTCGTGCGCGGCCTTCGCCTTTGCGGCATCGGGCGGCGCGATTTTTCCGCTCTTGATCGCGTCGTCGAAATCCTTCGTGTCGGCCTGAAGCGTGAACTTCGTTCCCGGCGCAATGGCGTTTGCATCATCCTTCGCGGCATCCGGTTTTTCCTCGTCCGGCACCACACGCTTTTCCGGCGGATGGAATTCCTGCGCCATGCGTTTCAGCTCCAGCTCCCAGTAAAATTCCGGCGACATCTCCGAGGCCGCACCGCCGTTGTCGAGCCAGCGCTGCGGCGAGAAGTCGCCAGTGGCGTGTGCATTTTGCAAAACCGCCGCCGACAGGGCGGCACAGCAAACCAAGGGGACGAGTGATTTCCGCATGGCCGCAGCCTGCCGGTGAGGTCGCGTGCTAGCGAACAATTTCCGCGCGCAGCGACGGGCGCGCATCGAAGCGCAGCCAGCCGATCTCGCGCCGGCGGTCGGGCAGCAGCCGCGGCATCGTCTCGGCGGTGCGTGTGAAGCGCGCCTCGTGTTCCGTCTGCGAAACGCTCCATCCGCGCAGCGCCTCCGCTGCGACCGGCGCCGGGCCGTCCCACCGGATGATCACGCCCATGTCGAGCCGCTCCTCCGCCTCGCCGCGATTGGCGAGACTCACGTCGGCGGGATTTTCATCCCCCGTGAAAACTTCGAGCTTGTGCGCCGGAGCGCGGCCTTCGAGTACCGCGGAAAATGTCGGCCAGCGCCAGTTGCGTTTGCCTTCGACCGGCAGGCGATACCACGCGATGCGCTCCATCGCCGCCGGATGTCCCGCGCGCCATCCCGCGATGAGACGCGCCGATTCCTCCGCATCGGAATCAAACTCCACCACGCGCGTCCCCGGCGGCCACGCGGGCTGCACGCCATCCGTCGCCATGCCGAGCGAACGGCCTTCCGCATCGTAGCCGGTGAGCGCGGAGTAAGTCGGCAACGCGACGGAAAATGGCCGCCCGAGTTTTCCTGCCTGCGCCACCCATCTGCGCGCGCGTTCGGGATCGCACAGCGCCACGCGCTCGCCCTCGTTCTTCGTCGGCACCGAATGGACCTGCAGCACGAAGCCATCCGCCACCGCGACGAGCCTGCCCATTTCGGACTCACCGAGCCACGAGGGCAGCGTGGTGATCACAAGAGGGATCGGCTTCACCGCATCGCGCAAAGGCGCGAGCCACGCGCGATATTCCGCCAGCCGTTTCTTCGGGCAGTCGTAGTCCACTTGGAATTCCGCGCACGTCACGCCGTGCTGCCGCGCATCCTCGATGAGAGACTTCGCCGTTCCGGAAAAAAGCCGCGTCCGCTCTTCGGGCGCAGCCGTGGATTCTGTGAAAGGAGCGGTCCGCATCGCGATGCCGATCGGCTTCCCGCTTTCACGCAGCACCGCCCAATCCACCGGTGGACGCAGCACGTTCGGCTTTCCGTCCTTCCACGAGATTTCCGCGCCGAGCACCACAAAGCCATCGAGCTTCGGCGCAGCCTGGCGGATTGCCGCACTGACTGCCGGAGTCCAGTCGCGCTGCCACACATACGCCCATTGTCGCAGCGCGCTCGTGCTCTGCGTCGGCTCGCTGCATGAGGCGAGCAGCGAGAGCAGCGCGAGCCATGCGGGGAGAATTCGTGACGTGCCGATCATGCAAAGAAACGCGAGCGTCGCAGCCATGACTGAGTCCATCAAGCTCACCCTCATTTCGCCGTAGCGGAGCTTCCGAACTTTCTCCTGATAAGAAACCCACCCGGCGTGTATTGGTAAATCCGTGCCCCGGATTCGCATTCATCACCGCCTCCTTTTCGCTGTCGCGTTCCTGCTGAGATTTTGTTTGCGGGATGCCGCCACTGCGGGGGAGTCGCCGACTTCGCTGACGGGGCGCGAGAAATTGGTGCGGCCATTTTTTGCCGAGCACTGCGACAAATGCCACGGGGAGAAAAAGCAGAAGGGCGATCTGCGCGTGGACACGCTGGCGATTGATTTCGACTCGCCGAAGGCGATGGGAAACTGGGAGGAAATCATGAACCGCATCAACTCCGGCGACATGCCGCCGGAGGACGAGAAGCGCCCGAAGCCCGACGACATCGCGCGCGTCGCGGACTGGATCGC
>JBDSAR010000625.1:0-10968 GCA_039922035.1 Chthoniobacteraceae bacterium | reverse complement strand
TTTGAGTTCAGTCACGTTCTGCTTATCGTTCTTTCGGGTCATGGTTGTTTTTAGGGTTCGGGTTGCTTGGTCGCTCCCGTCCCTACCATGACCCACTTTCTTTTTGCAGAACTCTCAGGACACTACCTACGCAGAATGAACACAGGAAGAGACGAATGATTTCAAGCATTGGACGGTTTTACAGAAATTCCCCGATGGTGGGGACGGACGGCAGTCACGGTTCCCGAGGCAGGGAAATCGGTCGGGCGAGATTTTTCCGGCGATTCGGGCGATGCTTGCTGGGCGGCCTGTCCTGCGCGGTGACCGGATGGCTGGGTGGCGTGGTGCGGGCGGATGTGACTTACAACGGCTTTGGCAGTACGACCGGCCTGACAATCAATGGCAATGCCGCCACCGCCGCGACGGGCGATGGAACAGTGCTCCGCCTGACCCCTGCGTCCGGCGGCAAGGCGGGGAGCGCGTTTTCCACGCTCAAGGTGAGCACTTCGGAGTTTGTCAGTGTGTTCAGCTTCCGCATCACGAATCCCGGTGGAATCATCGTGGACAACAATACTGAGTCGGGCGCGGATGGCATCGTGTTCACGGTGCAAAATCAGGCGAACAACGTCGGCGGGGTGGGGCTGGGAATCGGGTATTCGGGAATCACTCCCAGCATGGGGGTGGAATTCGACACCTGGGGCAACAATGCCAATGCGGACCCTTCCCAGAGCCACATCGGCATTGATTTCAACGGGTCGGTCGTTCACTCGGCAGCCGGGCAGGGACCGACGGTGAACATCGGCAACACCAACGCCGGAACGACGGCGCTGGCCGGCCCCGAACTCGATGACGGGAACCGCTGGTGGGCATGGGTCATCAACACCGGCACCAACGTGAAGGTCTATTTGAAGATGGATGAGTCGGCGACGGAGCCAGCGCAGCCCGCGACCCCGTTACTGGATCATAATGTGAACCTGACCACGGTCCTCGGGGGAACGACTGCCTATGCGGGCTTCACCGCCGCCACGGCGTCGGCCTGGGAGAATCACGACATGCTCTACTGGCGCTATACGGAGGCGGTCCCCGAGCCTGGGTCGTTCGTTCTCCTCTCCGCAAGTGGTGGCCTGCTGCTCTTGCGCCGCCGCCGTGCCGCTGCCGCCTCCCGGTAGCGCGCCGCAGTCCGGGTGGTTTCCTTCTCGAACCCCGGCGCCTTCCGGGCATGGAACGCCACCTTGCCCCCCAAGGTTCGTCCGCATACCGTATCATCGTCTCCAATGAAGCGACTGATCCCCATTTTCCTCACGCTCGTTCTCTCCGTGCTGCTGCCTCTGTCTTTGGGCGCAGCGGAGGTTTCATTCCGCAATCACGTGCAGCCCATCCTCGCGAAGACGGGGTGCTCGTCGGGCGCGTGCCACGGGGCGGCGGCGGGGCAGGGGGGATTTAAGCTTTCACTGCGCGGGTATGACAATGAGGGCGACTACCTCACGCTCACGCGCGGGGCGTTCGGGCGGCGCGTGAATACGCAGGATCCCGCGCGTTCGCTGCTGCTGCTAAAGACGACGTCGGCAGTGCCGCACAAGGGCGGGGAGCGGTTCAAGGTGCATTCGCCGGAGTGGGAGACGCTCACGGAGTGGATCGCGCAGGGTGCGCTGGGGCCGAAGGCGGATGATGTGAAGATCGAGCGCATCCAGGTACTGCCGCCGACGGTGCGGCTGAAGGCGGGGCAAGTGCAGCAGTTTGCGGTGAAAGCGCATTTTTCCGACGGGCACAGCGAGGACGTGACGCGCTATGCGAAATACACGGCGACAAATCAGACGGTGGTGAATGTGGACGACTTCGGAAAAGTGACGGTAGTCGGCCACGGCGAGAGTGCGGTGACGGCGTGGTTTTTGCAGAAGATCACGTTCGCGACGGTCGAGGTGCCGTTTGAAAACACGGTCGCGCCTGAGGTGTTCACCGGTGCGCCGCGGCGGAACTGGATTGACGGTCTCGTGCTTGAAAAATTGCGCGATCTCAACATCCCGCCGTCGCCGCGCTGCACGGACGAGGAGTTTTTGCGCCGGGCATTCCTCGACACGATCGGCGTCCTGCCGACGGCGCAGGAGGTGCGCGCATTTCTCGCGGACGCGAGCACGGGCAAACGCGACCAGGTGATCGAGCAACTGCTCAAGCGATCCGAATTCACGGACTACTGGACTTACAAATGGAGCGATTTGCTGCTCGTGACGAAGCGGAAGATGCCGCTCCCGGCGGTGTGGTCGTATTACAAATGGATCCGAGATCAGGTCGCGACGAACACGCCGTGGGATGAGTTCGCACGGCGGCTGCTGATGGCGCGCGGGAGTACGCTGGAGAATGGCGCGGCGAATTATTTCGTGATGACGCCCGACCCGCGCGACATGTCGGAGAAGACGGCGGTGACATTCCTCGGCATCTCGACGAACTGCGCGCGCTGCCACAACCATCCGATGGAGAAGTGGACGAACAACGACTACTTCGGCTACGCCAATCTGTTTTCGCGCGTGCGGTTCAAAAATGGCGCTGGCGGCGATGGCGACAAGATCGTGTTTGCCGCGGACGACGGCGAAATCGTGCAGCCGCTCACGGGTCAGCCGCAGGTGCCGCGTCCGCTCGGCGGGAAAACGATCGCACAGGATTTTTCCGGCGACCGTCGCGAGGCGCTCGTCGAGTGGCTCACCGCGCCGGAGAATCCGTATTTCTCCCGCGCGATTGTGAACCGGGTGTGGGCGAATTTTTTCGGTGTCGGTCTGGTCGAGGCCGTGGACGACATCCGTGAGACGAATCCGGCAAGCAACGAGGCGCTGTTTTCCGCATCGGCAAAGTGGCTGCGCGAGCACCGCTACGATCTGCGCGCGCTGATGCGCGAGATTTTGCAGAGCGAGACCTACCAGCGCAGCAGCGTGCCGCTGCCGGGGAACAGGGACGACGCGCGCTTTTACTCGCGCTACTATCCGAAGCGACTCATGGCAGAGGTGCTGCACGACGCCGTCGCGCAAGTCACGCAGGTGCCGACGATGTTTCGGACGAAGAATCCGTACGACCAAGGCGACAAGGGCGATCAGTTTCCCGCGGGCTGGCGCGCGGTGCAGTTGCCGGATGCGAACACGGACAGCTACTTCACGCGCGTCTTCGGACGTCCGCTCCGCGAGCAGACATGCGAGTGCGAGCGCACCGAGGAACCAAATGTGACGCAGGCGCTGCACATCGCGAATGGCGACACGCTGAATGCGAAGTTGCGCGATGCGTCGAGTGTCGTCGCAAAAAACGTGACATCAAAAAAGCCGATCGCGATGTGGTTGGACGAGGCCTATCTGGCGGCGCTCGGACGCATGCCATCGGCTTCCGAGAAGGACTCGGTTTCGCGGGCGCTGACGGATGCGAAGGAGGATCAGCGGCCTGTGATGGAGGATGTTTTCTGGGCGCTGATGAGCAGCCGGGAGTTTATCTTCAATCACTGAGGAGGTGACGCGGGCACTCCTGTTCGCGTTTTCGCAATGCGGCGCGGACGGGACTCTCCGCGTCACGTTCAGCGTCCGCTTCGTGCGAGAGCTTCGGCGCGCTGGTAGTTTGCGCGGAAACGATCGGCGAGTTCCTTCGCCAGGCGCACTTGTTCAATCTTGCCCTTGCCCTCCGAGAGGGTGGAGCGGATGCGGCCGGACGCCATCGCGTAGTCCACATGTGCGACGTCCGCGAATGCGCTGAGTGCCTCGCGAGGGAATCCACCGGTGCGATTTTTTGCCTCGCAGAGTGCGCCCCATGCGGCGGTGAGTTCGCGGTGCGGGTCTATGCACATCACGCGGATGATGAATGAGATCGTGGTGAAGAGCGGCCCGGTGCGCTTGCTGTCATAGGCGAAATCCTTTGCCGCCTCGTAAGGCAGCACGTCGGGATCCGTGCGGAGTGCGCGATGGGCTTCGGAGTAAAGTTCCGGCAGGAGGGGCAGGCGACGCAGCGAATGGCGTCGCGGCCCGCCGGGAGCGCCTGCGCGGAACCCCCAGAGCTTTTGCCCGTCGGACATCACGAATTCGATGAACGCCCGCGCGAGTTCGGGATGCGGAGCGCCGCGCAGCAGGCCGATCGGGTCCACCCCATAGGATGTGCCGCCAGCGGCATCCACGTACGTGACTCGCGATGAACCGTCGGCCCGGCGCACGGTTTCGCTTTGGAAGCGGCCGTAGAAATCAATCGTCATTCCCGCAGCGGCCTCGCCGGCATCGATATCGAGCGCAATCTTCGCCGACGAGTCGGTGAAGTAGCGTGCGTTGGCGGAGATTCGCTGGATGAGTCGCATCCCGCGGGCCCAGCCTTCGGCGGTGTTTGCCGCGTCCTTCGTGCCGCGTTCGGCATCGGTGAGGTTCATCTGTTGCTGGATGAGCATCTCGAAAGCCTTGCCGGATGCGCTGCTCTGTGTGGGATTCGCGAGCGCGATGGCGCGAAAGTAGCGCGGGTCGGCCAGGTCGCTCCACGTATGCGGTGGTGACAGGCCGAGGCGTGCGAGTTGGTCGCGATTGCTCGCGATTCCAAATGCGCCCAGCGTCGTGCCCATCCACTGCCCGCCTTCGTCGAAGTATCGCTCACCGCCCACGATTGGCGGAATCGGTTTTCCGATGCCGAACAGTTCCGGGTGCGCCTTCACGTAGCCGCAGTCCGTGAGCAATCCCGCTGCGGCTTCCTTTTGAAAATCGTACGAGCCGCCCCCGAAGAAAACGTCAATCCCCGAGCTGACATTCGACGCCAGGAATGCGCGGCGCGCGGCCTCTCGCGGCGTGTCGTCGGAGGGTGATGCCGCGGGCTTGGTCTTCGAATCCATGAAGCCCTGCTGCACTTCATTGGTCCACGGGCGGCGGAGTTCGCGCTTCCAGTGGTTCTCAAAAGCCGTGTTATAGCTGCTCTCCAGGTAGCGGATGATTTCACTCGTGCCGCCGGGGGTGCGCCAGTCCACGAGCACGGTGCGGCCTTTCTTCCTGCGATACCATTCGCGGAATGCTTCGCCGAATTCCGAGCGGATCGCTTCATTGTGCGGCGTGATGACGATGAGCGCATCCTGCCCGCGCAGTGCAGCCTCGTCGCCGCGCGGGCGGAGGATGATGGGGCCGAGCACCATCACGAGAATCACCGCGAGCAGTGCGATATTTTTTCCCATGCGCTACGCGGAATGGGGGAGCACGATCACGTCGGCGGGATCGGCGCTTGCGAAAAGTGCGCCGGTGTCGTCGCCAAAGGCAAAGCGTGGGTTGAGCTCGAAAATCTTCAGCGTGTGCCCGCCCGCGCCGAATCGGTATTGCGCCATCTCACCCAAATAGACGCGCTCGCGGATGGTGCCGGAGACCGCGTTCTGCGCTGGCGCGGAAGTGTGCAGCCGCAGTGCCTCGGGGCGGATGCTGAGCAGGACGCGCTGGCCGACCGCAGGCAGCCAGCCGTGCGCGCTCGCGGTGAATTTTCCGAGCGCAGTCTCGACGACGGGCGCGGCACCGGCCGCGGCGACGCTGCCCTCGATGAAATTCGTCTCGCCCATGAATTCGGCGACGAAACGCGAGACCGGCTGGCGATACATTTCCGCCGGCGCGCCGCACTGCCGGATGTGCCCGCCCTCCATCACTGCGATGCGATCACCGACGCTGAGTGCCTCCTTTTGATCATGCGTGACGTAGATTGCCGTGAGGCCGGCTTCCTTGCAGATGCGGCGGATTTCGCCGCGCATTTCGATGCGGAGTTTGGTGTCGAGATTCGAGAGCGGCTCATCGAGCAGCAGGCAGCGCGGGCGGATGACCATCGCGCGGGCGAGCGCGACGCGCTGCTGCTGGCCGCCGGAGAGCTGGTTGATCTTGCGCGCGGCGTATTCGCCCATTTTCACGGAATCCAGTGCCGCAGTGACACGCTGATCGATCTCTGTGCGCGGGACGCGGCGTTCTTCGAGGCCGAACGCAACATTCTGTGCGACCGTCATGTGCGGCCACAGCGCGTAGCTCTGGAACATCATGCCCGTGTTGCGCAGGTGCGGAGGCACGGAGGTCACGTCATCATCCCCGAAGAAAATCTTCCCGCCGTCCGGCGGATAGAATCCTGCAATGCTGCGCAGGAGCGTCGTCTTTCCGCATCCGCTCGGACCGAGGAGAAAAAAAATCTCGCCTGGCGCGATAGTGAGATTCAGCGAATGCAGCGCGATGCTGTCGCCGAAACGCTTGGTGAGGTTTTCGATGCGGATGGAAATCACGTCCTTGCGCGCGGTCTTAGCGGGGCGTTCTCGAAATGGCAAATGCACATGCCGTCGAACAACGTCGGCGCACTCAGACCTCTGCAAAAAACGCCAGCACGAGGATTGAGCGGATCGTTCAACCACCCGTGACACCGATCGAGCGGATGAAGGGAATGGTTTTCAGAGGAGGATTTCCCATCCGTGTCCATCCGTGAAATCCGTGGTTCCAAACATCCCCGACATCCTTGTCCTTTTGCAGAGTTCTCAGGTTTGTGTGTTCGTTCTGGCATCCAAAGGCTGGTCGGGCTACGATTTACCTCTGAAAATGATCCCAGAACCCCAAAAGCACACCCGTCGCGTCTTTTTCCTAGCAAGGGGCCGATTCTTTCGGGTATCACCCGTATCGAGATGATTCGCCGCGACTTCCTCATCGTCGGTGCTGGCGCTGCCGGGGTGGCAGCGTGTGAAGCAATTCGCTCCGTTAACAAACGGGGCAGTATCATGCTGATCAGCGCCGAGCCCCACCCTGGAGTGAACCGTCCGGACCTGCTCCCAGGTCTGCTCGGCGCAAAAGCCACCCCCGTCGAGAAACTGCTTGTGAAAGACGCGGCGTGGTTTTCGCGGATGAAAGTGGACCTGCGGCTGAACACGCTGGTCACGCAATTCAGCATCGAGCAGCGCGCGGCGGTGCTCGCGACCGGGCAGGCGGTGAAATTTGAAAAGGCGCTGCTTGCGACCGGCAGCCGCGCACGGCGTCCCGGCGTGGCGGGGGCAAATCTCGGCAATGTCTTTTATATCCGCACGGCGCGCGACCTTTCGGGTCTGCGTGAAGTCGTGGAGACTGAGAAGAATGTGGTCGTCGTCGGCGGCGGATTCGTCGCTGCAGAAACTGCGGTGCTCCTGCGCAAGCTGAAGCTGAACGTGACGCTCATCACGCGCTCCGCAGCGATGTGGACGCGCTTCCTCGATTTGGAGACGGCGACGTGGCTCACGAACTATCTCGCCGGAAATGGCATCAAGATGATGGTGAACGAGCACCTGAACGGCTTCGAGGGCCGCACTGTGCTTCAGCGCGTGCAGACGAAGAGCGGGCAGCGCATCGACACGACCGTCGCCGTCGTTGCGATGGGCTCGGAGCCGAATCTCCAACTCGTCTCCGCATCACCACTTTGGTCGCAGAACGGCTGCCCTGTCACGGAGCGCCTCGAGAGCGACGAACTCGGCATTTTCGCCGCAGGCGACATCGCACTTTACCCGAACCCCGTGATGGGCGGCATGCGCCGCGAAGAGCATTGGGATGCCGCGGTCGCAATGGGCACCGCCGCCGGCTACAACATGGCCGCGAAGAAGATGGTGAATTTCACCTACATCCCGTGGCACCACAGCAGCCTCTTCGATTTGGAATTCGACTTCGTGGGCGACTTCACGCGCCCGCCAACGCGCGTGGAACTTGACGGCGACCGCGCGAAGAAGCGGACGTTCACGCTGAAGTGCTACCAGCTCAACAAGCTCACCGGTGTCGTCTTCTGCAACGAAGACGAGAAGAAGGTGAAAGCGGTTCGCGCGGATTTCGGGAAGCTGACCAAGTAGAATTAAGTCCCGGTGCGGGGCGCGGCGTCTCTGAGAGTCCGCCTTCACAGCGGTTCGAGCTTCAGCGCCTTCACGCGCAGTTCAGCATCAGCACCGAGCAGATGAAACGCGGGCGAGACACGCCGGCGGTGGCGCGGATCTTCGATGTCGAATTCCACTTTGCCATCCACACTCACGGTGAGGTGTCCGCCTTTGCGCACGATCTGCAGCGCGTGCCACGCATCATCGCCGAGTGCACGGGTGCCGGGCTTGATGATTGCATCCGACGCTGCTCGGTAATCCACGAGTGCAAGTGCGGACGGGCCGCCGAAGCTGAGCGTCATGCCGTGAAAGCCGGATACATCGCGTTCGCCGCAGAGCACGAGTTCCGCCGCCGCCTTTTCACCGCGGATGCGGACCTGCGTGGTCAGCTTGAAGTCGCCTGCGACCATTTCGCTGGTGAGTGCGACCGGGGCGGACGCGCTGCCGATGCCGACGATTTCACCTTTCTCCGCCCGCCATGATTCCGCGTGCGTTTTGCCGGTGTCCGCGTTCCAATTGTGCAGGTCGCTGCCGTTGAAGAAGTCGTTCGCATTCACCTCGGTGACGAGCATCGGCACCTGCTGTTTTTGCCGCAGGTAGAGGAAAAGGTCGCGCACGTCGGGTTCGTGCAGCGGCGTGAGCAGGCCCTCGGGCATCATGCTCAGCGGGCTGACTTCGGTGGATGCGACATCCGCGCGCTGCACGGTGATGATGCCGCCGCCGAGCGTCTTCAGCGAGATGACGCGATCCGTGTCTTCGGCGACGATGCCGGCGACGATCTGCCCGTCCTTCGTTTTCACGAACGTCTGCTGGTAGTCCTTTCCGATAATTGCATTCGGATCGAGGATGTTCACCAGCAGGTATTCGAGATCCTCGAACGAGCCGGGAAGCTCGGGGCCGATTTTTCCGCCGGTGCCGAAGAGTGTGTGACACACCGCGCACGTCTGCGCAAAAAGCGCGCGCCCGTGCTGTGCGTCGGCGCGGAGCACGAGATCGGTCGTCACAAACTCGCGGTATTTTGCGATGAGTTTCTGCTTGTCCTCGTTCGGCGCGGAGACTGCGCCGAAGTGCTTCGCAAGCCACGCGTCGAGCGTCGCGTCCTTCAGTCCCTGAATTTGCCGCGCGACTGGCGCGGTGAGTTCCACCTTCGGGATTTTGCCGCCCTCGATGGCGGCAGTGAAAACCTTCGCACCACTCGGACGCGCCAGCATCGCCTGCATCGCCGCGCGTTTCTCCGTGCTGTCGAGTTTGGAAAAAGCGTCCGCTGCCGCTTGCGCCACACGCGGGTCGTCGTAGCCGGTGAGTCCGCGGAGCGCGGGCTCGCGCAGCGGGCCGGGTTGTGCGACGAGCATCAGCAGGGCGTCGAGCGATGCCGCGTCGCGCTGGGCGACGAGTGCATTGAGCGCCTGCCTTCGCGCATCAGGCGGGGTGGCTGCATCAGCGAGCTTCTTGCGCATTTCATCGAGCGCGCCGCTGCCGCCGAAGATCACCGCGAGGGCCTGCGCGTGCTCACGCACATTGGCGTCGGGGCTTTCCTTGAGCTTCGGGTACAGTTCCGTCCAGCCCTTCGGCTCCGCGATTCCGCGCTGGCCTTGCAGCGAGTCGCGCATGCCTTTGAGGATGCTCGCCTGCGCCGCCGGTGCGTTGATTTTTCCGAGCGTGGTGACCAGCAGATCGAGCCTCGAGTTGTCCTGTGCGTGGGCAGAGACGACGAGGCTGAGTGCGATGAGAAGGGCGAGGGTGCGTTTCATTTTCCGGAAGCAATGCGGCGGGTGATGAACTCCTGGACCTTGGGAATCTGGCAGGTCGCAAGAAGCTCGGCGGCCTTTGCGGTGTCGGCGGCGACGGCGGGCTCGGCGGCATACCAGATCATGAGCGGGAGATTTTGGTCGCCTGCATCCTCGGCGTGCGAGGCGAGCGCGGTGAGAATGGGCCAGCGGTCCGCGACGGGAATCCGCTGCGCGGCGCTCGCGATGCGCAGACGCACGGGCTGACTCTTGTCGTCCTTCGCGAGACGCTCGAATTCCGCCAGCGCTGCCGCGCTCGGCTTGCCGGTTTCGCACAGCAGCGTGATCGCCCAGCCGCGCACGAATTCACTCTGCGCCTTCAGCGCGCGCAGTGCCGTGGCCTCGGTGAGTCCACCGCCGCAGTGCAGCGCCCAAAGTGCGCGGAGCTGGCGCGTATCGTCTGCGTTTTCAAAAAGGATTTTCTCCAGCGCGGTGGTGCCCTCCGGCTTCAGTCCGCGCTCCTGCAAAATGCGCCGCGCGTGGCGCACATACCAGTCGTTCGGGTGGAGTTGGTATTGCACGAGTTCGGCTTCGGTCGCTTTGGAAAGATCCACATTCACCGGCTTCACGTTATCCGTCGTGATTTTGTAGATGCGCCCGTTCGTCCGGTCGGTGAACTCGCGTTGCTGATGGCATGGCACCTTGTCGTACCAGTCGTTCACGAATACCGAGCCGTCCGGTCCATATTGGGGCGAGAGGCCGCGGAACCACTTGTCGCCGCTGTCCATGAAGTCCCCGTTGCGCTCGCTCTTGTAGCCGGAGCCGGAACGCACGACGCGCTCGTTGCGCTGCTTGTTCATGTGGATGTCGTGGAAGAACAGCGTGTCGCGCCACTCGGGTGGAAAGAGGCCGCCGAGATAGACCATCATCCCGCAGTAGCCCGCCTTCTCGTAGCGGCCCCAGGCGATCGTTTTGATGTCGTCGTAAGTGTTCGCGTCCGCGTGCTGGCCGCCCTGGCGTGCATAGCGCGCGCCCTGGAACGCGTGCCACATGTGCGGGATCACGCACGCCGCGAAGAACGCCTCGCCGTGATCATTCCAATCGAGGCCCCACTGATTGCTGCCGCCCTCGGCCCAGCGCTCGAAAATTTTCTTCGTCGGATGAAAGCGCCACACCGCCGCGTTGATCACCGTGCGCTCGGACTTCGGCGTGCCGGGCTTGCCGACATTCGAGAAAGTGAACACGCCGTGCGTGCCGTAGAGCCAGCCGTCCGGCCCCCACATGAAATCATTCAGTGTCTCGTGCGTGTCCTCATTGCCCCAGCCGTCGAGCACCACCTCGGGTCGGCCCTCGAATTTGTCCGCGCCATTTTTCACGGGGAAAAAGAGCAGGTTCGGCGGAGCGCCCACCCACACGCCGCCGTGTCCCACGGCG
>JBDSAR010000624.1:0-3062 GCA_039922035.1 Chthoniobacteraceae bacterium | reverse complement strand
CGGCCGAGGTATTCGCTGTAGTCGAGGTTCGCCACGCAGAATTGGAAATACGGCTCGGTGCCGATTTTCGGCGGCGGGATTTTGTCCACGATCGTCTGGTAGAGCGGCTCCATCGAGTCGCTCTCGTCGGTCAGATGAATCTTCGCGAAGCCCTGCTTGGCGCTCGCGTACACGATGGGGAAATCGAGCTGCTCGTCGTTCGCGTGCAGTTCGAGGAAAAGCTCGAACACCTGATCCAGCACCTTGTGCGGCTCGGCATTCTCGCGATCAATTTTGTTGATCACCACCATCGGCTTCGCGCCATTCTCCAGCGCCTTCTTGAGCACAAATTTTGTCTGCGCCTGCGGGCCGTCATGCGCGTCCACGACGAGCAGCACGCCATCAATCATCTTCATGATGCGCTCCACCTCGCCGCCGAAGTCGGCATGGCCGGGGGTGTCCACGATGTTGATGTGATAGTCCTTCCAGCGGAACGCCGCGTTCTTCGCCTTGATGGTGATGCCCTTCTCACGCTCGAGGTCCATGGAGTCCATGATGCGCTCCTCGCTCTGCTTGGCTTCGTTTGCGCGGAATGTGCCCGCCTGCTTGAGCAGGCAGTCCACGAGCGTGGTTTTGCCATGATCAACGTGGGCAATGATGGCGATGTTTCTGATGTTTTGCTGTGACATGAATTTGTTTCTCCCGGAAAAAAAGGGGGCGGAATATGGCAGCTTTCCGCGCGCTGGCAAGGGGCGTGAATGGGGCATTTGCGTGACGCAACTTTGCATCAGCCGCCGCGATTTCCAGCCTCGCAGCCTCGCTCAATCCTCAAACTCGATGATCCCGAATTTTTCCGGCGTGTGAAAATTCGGGCGCATCGGCGGCGACCACGCGGTCAGTTCTCGCGGGATGCTTCCATCGCGCGAAGGCCGATCGATGCGGCAGAAATTTGCACGCCACCGTGATCCGGCGACCGGCGGTGAATTGGTGACGCTGTCAAACGGGATGGACATCTCAGTGCTCCAGCCGTCTGCATGTTTCCGCACAAGCGTGCGCAGGCCATCGCAATTCCATGCCACATCGCCTTTGTAGCCGCTGCGACTTTTCCGAAGGACAAGGTCCAGCACCGTTCCGAGAGGATTCACCTCGATCTCGAAGTAGCCATGCAGATCGCCAGCGGGATCGAAGAAGACCTCGACGGTCTCTTCCTCGTAGAGCGGCGCATCGCGTCCCGTCATCGTCGCCCAAGGATCTTTGTCTTTGGCGACAAAGAGGAGCCGCCATTCAGCGCTGCCCCAGACTGCGCGCACTTCGGTTCCCTGCTTCGGAGTGGCACCTGTGAGCGCATCGGCGAGGTGCACCGCTGGCAGTTCGTTCCAGAGCGAGGAGCTTGCGTCTGCGGTAAGTTCGCCAAGCGCGCGGTGTGGGCAGTGCAGGGCGGGAATCATGCGGCCCACAGGACGCGTCTGCCGTTCAGCGTTGCGAGCACATCGAGTTTTCCTCCGTGAAAGCGAGCGAGCACCGTGGAGTCGGGAATTCGCTTCACCGCACCTGACCGGCGCAGAAGTTCCCACGCGCGTCCTGATGCGGCTTCCCAAGCCTCGGCGAGCGGGGCGTCCGTCATGGCGATGTAACGCTCGACCGCTTCACGCATGGTGATGGCCGCGCCTGCGAGGTTCGGGCTGCCCGGCTGTCGTGCGATGCGGTCGCGCCCGATTTGGATCACGAGATCGCCGATGGTGTACCGTCCGGACGGCGCGCCCGCTGCGGCCATTGCGTCGGTCACGAGCACCGTACGCTCCGCGCCTTTCACGCGCCGGTAGAGTCGCACGATCTCCGGCGGGAGATGGGCGCCATCCGGGATGATGCTCGCGGCGAGGCGATCCTCGGCGAGTTGTGCGAGCACGGGATTCGTGTGCCGGTGCATGAGTTGCGGGCAGCCGTTGCCGAGATGCGTGCTCATCAGCGCGCCAGCCTCGCAAGCGCGCGCGATCGTCGCCGCATCCGCCATCGTGTGACCGATCGCGGGAAGCACGCTTTCTTTGCGTAACTGACGGATGAATGGAATCGCTCCGGCGCTCTCCGGCGCGAGAGTCACGAGTGCTATCCTGCCTTCCGCCGCGCGCTGCAAATCGCGCCAGATTTTCCGGCTCACGCCGCGCACGTGTGCGAGCGGATGTGCGCCGCGCGCGCCGTCCTGCGGGCTGATGAAGGGGCCCTCGAGGTGAAATCCGGGAACGCTCGCGGCCACATCCGCATCGCTGTCGAGAGCCGCGGTCAGCCTTTGAAAAAGAATCGCGAGCCGCTCGGGCGAGGCCGTGATGAGCGTTGGCAGCACGTGCGCACAGCCGTCGCGCCACATCGTGCGGATTCCGTCGGCCATGTCCTCGGACGTTGTGTCGGGATGGTTGAAATCAACCCCGGCATAGCCATTGCACTGAAGATCGAGCAGGCCCGGGCCGAAGATGATATCCGTCTTTTTGCGCACGCCCCGCTTTTCGAGCAATCGTCCTTCGCTCAGCAAAAATTCAAACGTCGCGCCTGTGTGAACGTGCGACGCGATGATGCGATGGGGTTTCGTGGTGGAGCGTTTCATCGGTGAATGTTGAAGGCTGTGGAAAGCAAACGGAAGGCTCGGATGCAGGAATCAGGAAGCGGTGATGCTGCGCATTTCAAAATATGCCGGCGTGAGCGGCGGGAGTTCGGAAATCGTGATGCCGTGCGCAAGGAGTTCGTCTGTCGCGATGTTGATCGGTGCAAGTCCGCCGACGCGATCCTCAATGGTAATAGCGCCACTCATCGGAGCGAGAGCGGTGCGCGCTTCGTTGCTGAGCAGGACGCGCACATTCCGAAACGTCACGTTGCGGTGGAGATTCACGACGACAAGAAAAGGCGCGTCCCCGTTTGTGGCTGCGCGAAGATACGCATAGAGCCAGTGCCCGCTCGCAGGCTCGCCTTCGATGCGACCGAATTCGCGGTTGCCGACATTCGCACCGTTCAGCGGGAAAAAAGCGCCATCGCGAAATGCAGGCGCACCGCACGTCGCGAGTAGTCCCCCGTAAAATTCCCGCAGGCTGCGCTGC
>JBDSAR010000623.1:0-6248 GCA_039922035.1 Chthoniobacteraceae bacterium | reverse complement strand
AACCTCACGCACACTTTCTCCGCACCGCTCCGCCTTCGCAAAAAAGACGGACGCTGGACGCTCCTTGCGGCACGGAAGAAATAGATCCGCGCCCCGGGCTTCCGGCACCGTTACGCGGCGACGCTCGTTTCCTTCTTGAGATAGAAGTCCTGGCCGCTGATCCACGCTTCCGCCGAATGGCCGTGGCCGTCGGTGGCGATAATCTTGATGTCGTGCGGTTCACCCTCTTCGGTGAAAGGCACAAGCGTGATGGCGGGCTCGAATGCCACATCCTCAAATGACGAACTCCGATATTGGTAGGGCCGGGCGCTTTCCACCGGCTCCACGTGATGCCCGCCACGCCCGTCCGGCAAATGCCACGCGATGAATCGCAGCTCGCTGTCGGGCTCAAAGCCCGAGCCTTCGAGCAGCAAGACCACCTTTGCATTTGGCGGTGCCACATCCGGGCGCATCCGCAGGGCCAGTTGCGGCCCCCGATGGCGCGACATGTCGCCACCAGCAACACCCGAGAACATGGCAAACATAACGCCGAACAACACTGCGATGCCGATGAGGATACTCATAATGGAAGAAGGGGTTTCCGAGAGAATCTGCTGTGCAGACAGGTAACCCAGCGGCCTCCACAAAACAAGTCAGTTTCACCCGAAAAGGACTGCCTGCTCCGGGTTCGCGAATTCGCTAGGAAGTCGCTCCCAGTGCAATATGCGCACCACCGCGGAAAATCCTCAACAGCACCAACTTCACGCAAATATTGTCCCCACCCCTCGGCCTCCATCACCGCGCGGGTTCACCTGACGTGCGGCGCTTGATATAAACCGGCGGCCTCCTCACGGCGCAGGCATGCGACAGGTGCTCCGAGGTTTCGGAAAATTACACCATCTTCGCCATCGGCGCGCCACACGATTGTCATTGCGACCAAATTTCCGCATCCGAGGCGTCCATACCCGAAGCGGAATCGCTTGGAACGGATCGCCAGCATGCATTACGCTGCCACCCTCACGGTAATGAATAGTCCGCGAACAAGAATCCTCCTCCTCGCACTGCCGCTGTTGCTGGTGACGGCATCGCTGGCTGGCGCGTTCGAGACCGTCGTGATCGATGCCGGCCATGGCGGCATCGACGAAGGCACAGCGTGGTATCACGTGAAGGAAAAGGATACGACACTGGCTGTCGCGCAGCGGCTGGAAAGGGTTCTCCACAAGCACGGCATCAAATCCGTCCTGACGCGCAGAACGGACGCCTACGTTTCGCTCGATGAACGTGCGGAAATCGCCAACCGCCATCCGCATTCGCTTTTGGTAAGCATTCACTTCAACGGTTCCTCCGTGACGAGCAGCAGTGGTTTCTCGACCTACTATTTTTCCAAAAGCCCGTCAGGCAGGTTCGTTGCGCAGACTATCCAGGACGCGCTCGATGAATCGCACGCAACGCGCAATCGCGGCACCAGTCCCCAGGACTACGCCCTGCTCGTGCGCACGGTGGGATGCGCCGTGCTCGTCGAGTGCGGTTTCCTCAGCAACAAGGCCGAAGCGACGCAGTTCGCCTCACCTGAAGGCCAGCAATGGCTGGCCGAGGCGCTCGCTCTCGGAGTCATGCGCGCGAAGCCCGTCGAAATCAGCGACCCACCCGAGACCCAACTGGCGAAGTGCGATGCCTATGCGAAGCGTCTTGAGGAAAAGGAACGCAAGCGACTGCCCCCCATCGCTTCCGCAAAACCACCCACGCCTTCGACAGCCCCGTTGAAAAAGAAGTGAGGTTCAATCACGCTCCGGATGCTGCCTGCTCCCGTTTTCGCGCGCATCTCGCGCATCGCACAGCGGCCTGCGAGTATGCACCAAAAGTCCCATTTGAACGCGGAGGCGCAGGGATGGGATGAGAGTTTCGCAGAGAAAAAAGGAAAACGCCCTCCGCGGTCCTCTCACTGTTACTCCGCGCCTCTGTGCTCAAATATGGCGCAGCCGCCTCTGAAAGTCGGCCTGCGGTACACATTCTGAGCGACTCGGAGCATCTTCTGTTTTCCGCCGGCCATTGTTCCACGCGCGGGATCGTGCTGCACCCTGTCGCGCAGGATTGCGCTGACTCCCACTCACGGTATGCTGGCAGTCAAATGAACGACGATTGGAAATCAGAATTTCAAAACGTGTGGAAGCGTGCGATCGCCGCATGGAAGGCCGGACGAAAATCGGCAAAGGCGATGTTCGAACCCAAGGATGCGGCCTTCCTTGCGGCCATCGGCTGCACGACGCAGGAGCTTTTTGACTTTGTGGATGACTTCCTCGGCTACGACGATTTCGACTTTGAAACCGTTCTCGGGGTGACGGCGATTCGACGCGATTATTTTCTCGACGTGATGCGCGGCAAATCAACCGGGCGCATCGTGCCGATGAGCGAACTCCCGGCGAAAGCCGCCACAGTGAACGGCATCGCATGGCTGCCACGGCTCATCGCCAAGGCGCGCATCAAGCTCCGTGGCGAGATGAACCCGGATCTCATGTTTGGTTGCGCAGGAGACCGGCCGTTTCTTCGGGAGCATGGCATGACGTTGCCGCAGTTTCTTCAGCTAGTCCGGGACAAGGGAGACGATGACCGCGCAATCGTCGAAACTGTGAAGCAGTCCGCCGCCCGCAACTGAACACGGATCACGCCGGACTGGTCATTGAAGTGTGGGCACGGCGGCGGGGCCGAGGAGTTCGAGTGTTTTCGCCGGCATTTTCCATCAGTAACCGATTCAAAACTTTGCCCGAGCCGCGGCATCCGCATTCAAATCGTCCTGTCCGGCAAGTTCCCTTCGTATCGGAAAGGGATTGATGGCCGACACGATATGCCTTTTCGGGTCTTTCCCCGCATTTATGGGCATGCACGAAAATCACAGCGCGCCCTCTGAAACCCCGCGCTCATGCCTCTTTCAGAGAGGAAGAAGTGGTGCGCGGTGCAGGTTTCGAACCTGCGACCCCTACCGTGTCAAGGTAGTGCTCTACCACTGAGCTAACCGCGCGAACTTCAAGGGCGCGGAATGAAACGCCACGCGCCCGCGATGGCAAGCGGAATTCGGCGCATTGATGATCCTGTGCGGAATGCCAGACCGCCCGCGCCGGGACTCCGGTGTTGGAAAATCTGCGCGTGGCCAAAGGCTGATGCCCGTCTTTTCCGCGCTTACTTCACCGCGTCTCTCGCGGCACTCGCCTTGAGGTGCTCGAGAACGTCCTTGAATTTGTCTGCATTCCGCGCGTCCACCGACACGCAGGCGGCGTGGGCCTCGTGAATGACTTCGCGGGTGGCGGCTTTGTCGGCGGCGTGGTGGATGGCCTCCTTGCAGTCACCGTCATGCATGACGAGGAGCGGTTTTTCGGAAAAGAGCGTGTCAATTCCGAGCCCTCTGAGCAGCTCATCGTTGCGTTCATTGCGGTTCACCACCCAGAGGTCTCCCCCGCCGAGGTCGCGCAGGCGGATGGCAAGGCCGGCCAGCGTGCCCATGAAAGTCGAGTCCATGGCGACGCAATTCTTCAAGTCCACGACGAATTTCCGACGCCCCTCCTCGATCAGTCTGCGGGCAAATTCCTTCAGGGCGGGGCTGTTTTGAAACGACCCTTTGCCCTCGACCCGGATCCAAATTTCGGGGCAGCTCTCCGTGTCTGCAAAAATCGTGGGATGCTGGCTCATTCAGTTCTTATAGCTCGTCCCATCGCACCGAAATGGCCTGCGGTCAAATCGGCCGCCGGGACTTTGCCACGACCGCACCCGATCAATTCCATAGGAAGGATTGGTAAAGCCCGACTGCACGGCCTTTTTCGATGAGGAGGAGGCGCCACGCGGTGATTTTCCCGTTCTCCTTGTATTCGTCGCCGATGACCGTGAACTTCGTCTCATGCGTTCCGTTCGCGACGGGGAACCGCACTTCCTTCGCCTGCACATGCGCGCCCAGTTTTTCCTGCCGGTATTCGAGTCTCACGGTGATGTCCGCCGGCTGCTTTGCGCTCCACCACACGTTGAAGTAATAGCCGCGCCGCTCGATGAAATCCACGGCTGTGATCGCCCCATAGTTCACCCGCCGCCGCTCAAAATCGATCATGGCGTCCTCGGTCGGCTTCATGAAGAGCGGATCGTTGAGGAACTTTGTGACCTTGCGAAATTCAAAATCATCGCTCAGTGCGAGCGGCACCACGTTGGCGCGGGCGATGGGGATCTGCCGCAGCGGTTCTTTCGGCGTCGTGCAGGCGGAGAGTGCTGCCGCTGTGAAGAGCGCGGCAAAAAGGCGGGTCATGGGTGCCGATTAGAACGGCCTCGGCATGACGTTGCAACGCCGTAAATTCCCTAGCCCCTCGCCTGAAGCCTGCTACCCGTTGCGGTGCATGATGCCTTCCTTGTTACGCGCGCTCCTCGCAGCCCCGGCGCTCCTTTTCTGCACCGCTCTCGCGGACGATGCGTCCCCGGCGAAGGCACAGAAATCGGCGAAACGCGAATACGTGCGTTACGTCGGCGACGACAAGCGCGGCAGGCTTGAGACCGCGGTCGTCACCCTCAAAAAAGGTGGCGTGCAGGTGGAACTCGTCGGCGCGGTGCATGTCGCCGATCCCGAATACTACAAGTCGCTCACGAGCATTTTCGCCGGCTACGAGGAACTCCTTTTTGAACTCGTGGACGGGCAAAAAATGAAGCAAGACGCCGGGGTCCACCCCAAGCCGGCAACCGCCCGGAAACCGCCCGCGCCGCTGAAGCAGGGGGAGTTTCCGCCCGACGAGGACGAGGCGACGGAGGAAAAGGAACGCAGCCCGGCTTTCAAAATCATCAGCGCGATGATGCACGGCGTGGGGACTTATTTTCACTTCCAGCACCAGACTGACGGCATTGACTACCACACGAAGAACTTCGTTCACGCCGATGTGAGCATGGATGAATTCGTGCGACTGCAGGTGGACAAGGGCGAGTCATTCCTGGACGTCATGCGCAAGGCCATCGAGGCGCAGCTCGAGATCGGCTCGGATCGCAAGGCCGAACCGAAAGGCAGCCAGCTTCTGCTCGCACTGCTCGGCGATTCCAGCGGATTGAAAGTGGCGATGGCGCGCCAGCTCGCGTCCGCGGGTGACGTCGTCACCGAGATGGAGAAGCACGACGGCGGCACTGTCATCATCACCGAGCGCAACCGCAAGGCGCTCGAAGTTTTCGATCGTGAAGTCGCCGCGGGACGGAAAAACCTCGGCATTTTCTACGGAGCCGCGCATCTCACCGAGATGGAAAAAGACTTGGAAAAGCGCGGCTACCACCGCACCGGCGAACGCTGGCTAACGGCGTGGGAAATCAAGCCGCGCGTCGAGCAGCAGCGCCCGCCTCCGTCCGTGCCGAAGGAATAGGCACGCCCGCCGGCAAGCGCGGGGCACAGGAATCGCTTTGCAAAACGCGAACGCCATGACCCACGCACAACAAAACCTGACACCGCAGCCGACGCTCTCCCGCAGCGGCGAGCAGATCATCGCGGCGCTGCGCGAACTGGAGGAAAGCCGCCTCGTCGGCATCCTCCGCGATGAAGACTACGGCTCCCAGAGAGCGGCAAGATTCAACATACTCCTGCGCCCGATGCGCGGGCTCTGGCTCGCGGAACTGCTCGGCGCGGCGCTCGTGGGCGCGCCGGCAGGCGCACTGATCTGGTTCCTCACGGGGCAGCATTACTACACCATCGGCATTGCCGCAGCCGCGGGCGCGTGGGGTTTCACGTCACTCGGACGCGCGCTGCTGGAAAAATTCGCCGAACTCCGCTCACGCGGACGCAGGAAAGTCCTCGTCGCACTTCTCGACAACGATCTGCTCACGGCCAACGAGTTTGCGGAATACGAGGAGCGCCTGACTCCCGGGCCGCAGGACGCCGCGTAGGTTTACGCGTCCGCAGCGAGGCCGACGATCAGCTTGCGGCCCTTGAATCGCTTGCCGCGCAGCCCGGTCACGATCTCCTTTGCGCTGTCCTCGCGCACGTCGAACATCGTCATCGCAGGCAGGATGTGGATCGCTCCGAGCACCTCGCGGGACATGCCGGTTTCGTTCAGGACAAAGCCCACGACATCCGCCGGACGCACCATCTGCTCCGCGCCGGAATTCATCGCGAGCCGCACCATGCCCGGCTCGTGTGACTGCGCGGAAACCTCGTCTCGCGACCGGAACACCGGACGCGTGCCGCGATCCTCGATTGGCGCGCGCTGATCGCGCGGCGCAAAACGCTCGAACTTCCCGCCCGGCGGACGCTCGCCGCTGTCTCGCTT
>JBDSAR010000622.1:0-5004 GCA_039922035.1 Chthoniobacteraceae bacterium | reverse complement strand
TCATCAAAATGCAGTCGTGACGCCCCGGCTAACGGTGGAAATGCGTAATGGCGCATGTGGATGTCCGCAGTGGAGCGGCGTCAGAAATTCACGATGTAGGTCAGCCGCACGATGCGATCGAAAGGCCGCGGATCGGTGACCGGAAATTCCACGCCCGCCATCACGATATGCCGGTGCGCGAAGGTCGCGCGCACTCCCGGCGTGAGCGTGACGAGCGTGCGCCCGCGGTCGGCCCCATCGAGGTCGGTCCGGCCGTAGGTCTCGACGAAGGTGGTCGCATTGCCGAAAAAGTCATCGGCGCGCGTCCACGTTTTTGCGAGGGAGACGGCGAAGGTGAAATCGTTCCGCCTGCTGCCGCGCGCGGTCGGGCCGGCGAGCGTCTCCTCCTGCACATGCCAGTAGAGCCCCGTGCGGCGCAGCCCGAGGGGCGCGAGATCCTGCCAGCCCGCGAGGGCCAGGCTGACGACGGTCTCCTTCTCGCCGAGATCGTGGCTCGGCAGTCCGACCCGGAGCGTTGCGGCAAGCGACGATGACGGCGCATCCACCAACTGAATGCGCGCGAAGGCAGCGAGCGCCGCGCCCTCGCGATCCGCTCCCGTGCGCGAGTCGAACCATCGTTCATTGCCGATGATCGCAAGCATGAGGCGGCGGTTGAGCGCATATTCCAAAGTGCCGCTCAGCGAACTGATGTCGCTCAGCTTGGCGGTGCGCGTGTTTTGCTGGAACGTGAAGTCGGTGCGGAAAAGCTGCGCGAGGAAATTTGTCTGCACGCGCAGCAGCGACATGTCCGGCGTGCCCTCGCCGCGCGAACGCCTCGCCCACGGCTCATCCCAGCCCGTGGCGAAGAAGTTTGCGAGCGAGAGGTCGGCCGGCTGGCCGTGCGGCCTTTCCATCGGGCGGACCGACGGTTCCCCGGCGAATGCGGCAGGCGCCGCCGTGGCAAGAAACAGCGCCATGATTGCCAGTGCAGGCGTCCACCTGATGAATCCAGGCGGAGGCCCGGTGAAAGAACGGCGTGTGCATGTTTTCATTTTCTTCACCCGGTGCGGCTGCTACGCCGTTTTCGCGATCAGTTCCGCGAGCTTTGGTCCCGCCGCCTTCACTGCGGGAGTGACGCCATCTTCGAACCTCCTGAAGTTCTCGGTGAAGAGGCCCGCAAGTTTCATGGCCGTCGCGCGATAGGAATCCCTGTCGGCCCACGCCTGCTCGGGAAGGAGGATTTCCGACGGGACATCCGGTACGGCGGTGACGACATTCAGTCCGAAAATCGGATCCACTTTCGTCGGCGCACCCGCGAACACGCCATCGTGGATCGCATCAATGATCGAGCGCGTGTATTTCAGTTTGATCCGCGAGCCGATGCCGTGGCTGCCGCCCGACCAGCCGGTGTTCACGAGCCAGACGTTGACGTTGTGCTGCCGCATTTTTTCCGCGAGCAGCTCCGCGTATTTCGCTGGATGCCAGACGAGGAAGGGTGCGCCGAAGCACGCAGAGAAGGTCGCCGTCGGCTCGGTCACGCCGACTTCCGTGCCCGCGACTTTCGCCGTGTAGCCGGAGATGAAGTGATACATCGCCTGCTCAGGCGTGAGTTTCGAGATGGGCGGCAGGACGCCGAACGCATCGCAAGTCAGGAAGATGATGTCCGTCGGATGGCCCGCGGTGCAGGGCGTCTGTGCGTTGCGGATGAACTCGATCGGATACGCGCCGCGCGTGTTCTGCGTGATGCTCGTGTCGCGGAAGTCCACATGGTGGCCCTCGTCGTCGAACACCACATTTTCCAGCACGCTGCCGAAGCGGATCGCCTGGAAAATGTCGGGCTCATTCTCAGGCGTGAGATCGATCGCCTTCGCGTAGCAGCCGCCCTCGATGTTGAAGATGCCATCGTCGCCCCAGACGTGCTCGTCGTCGCCGATGAGCCGGCGCTTCGGGTCGGCGGAGAGGGTGGTCTTGCCCGTGCCGGAGAGGCCGAAGAGGACGGACGATTTGTTGCTGATCAGATTGGCGGTGGCCGAGCAGTGCATCGAGAGCAGTCCCTTTTTCGGCATGAGATAATTCATGATCGTAAAGACGCCCTTCTTCATTTCGCCCGCATACTCGGTGCCCAGGATCACCATCTCGCGGTGCTCGAACGACAGATCGATCGAGGTCTTCGAGGTCATGTGCTGCGTGAGGCGGTTCGCGGGAAATTCCCCCGCGTTGAAGATCACATAGTCGGGCTCGCCGAAGACGGCCAGTTCCTCGGTCGTCGGGCGGATGAGCATGTTGTGCATGAAGAGCGCGTGGTACGGGCGCGAGCAGACGATGCGGATTTTCAGCCGGTGCTGCGGGTGCCAGCCGGCGAAGCCGTCCACGATGTAAAGCCGCTCGCGGGTATTGAGGTAGTCAATCGCGCGTTCCCGATTGAGCCGGAACGAATGGTCGCCCATCGGGACATTCACGGGTCCCCACCAGATGTCCTTTTCCGACAGCGGGTGTTTCACCACGCGTTTGTCCTGCGGTGAGCGGCCGGTCTTTTTGCCGGAGTAGGCGATGAGCGCGCCAGTGTCGGAAATCGCCGAACCCGGCTCGTGCAGGATGGCCTCCTGGTAGAGGGTCGCAGGTGCCGCGTTGCGCAGGATCGTGGAGACGGTGATGCCGGATTGGGTGAGATCGGTAGTGTTCATTTTTTGCACAGATGAGAGCAGCAGCGCGAGAGCCAGTGCCAGCGGGGTGACTGCGTAACGTGGGCGGGGAAAACCCGAAGTGCGCCGTGTGGATGATCGCATGCGACTGCACACGGGTGAACACGGGCACCGGGGAAGCGGCTGGCACCAGGGCGCGGAACTCCCGCAGGTGCATTTGCGCATTTGCCGTCCGCCTCCGACTACCGCGCCCCGGTCGGTTTTGCGGGCAGCGCGAACCGCAGGCGGCGCACGCCGCCTTCGAGCTGCGAGTCCACTTTGCCAAAGGCCTTGCGGAAGACGGAGAGCATCGCGGCATTGCTGCCGAGCACGTCGGCGGTGAAGGTGTGGAGGCCATTCGCCCGCGCGATCCCGATGAGCCGCCGGAGCAGGAATGCCCCGATCCCGCGGCCTTGGAAATCATCGTGGACGGTGATCGCCACCTCGGCCTCGCCCGGCTTCCCATCGCTGAAATAGCGCCCGACGCAGACCATCCGCTCGCGTCCCTCGTGCGGCACGAGGCCCACGAGCGCCATGTCGCTGCGGTAGTCGAGCGTCACGAAGCCCTGCACTTGCGCATGCGGCAGATGGCGCACGGGGCTGAAGTAGCGTTGCGCGATCGTCTCCGGTGAGTGCGAGTAAAACAGCTCCTTCAGCAGATCCTCGTCGGTTGGCTTGATCGGGCGGAAACTCACGCGCGCCGGGCCGAAGCTGTGCCGCTCCTCGTGCTCGCGAGGATACGGCTGCAGCCCGCGCGGCAGCGGCATCTGCGCAGGATGGACAAGGTGCCGGTCCTGCGCCGCCTTCAGCAGTCCCTCGCGAAAATCGGGATGCGCGATGTTGATCAGGGCGAGCGCGCGTTCGCGCACCGTCTTGCCGTGCAGATCGGCGATGCCGAATTCCGTCACGACGTAATGCACATCGGCCCGCGTCGTCACCACGCCAGCGCCGGCTTGCAGCATTGCGCTGATGCGGGAAATTTTCCCGTCCTTGCTCGTCGAGCGCAGCGCGATGATCGGCTTGCCCCCCTCGCTCCGCGCCGCGCCGCGCATGAAGTCGAGCTGCCCGCCGAAGCCGCTGTAGAAGCGGCTCCCGATCGAGTCCGCGCAGACCTGCCCGGTGAGGTCCACCTCGATCGCGGAGCTGATTGCGACCATGCGCTCGTTGCGCGCGATCTGGAACGGATCGTTCGTGAACTCCGTCGGGCGGAACTCGAAGAGCGGATTGTCGTGGATGTAGTCGTAGAGCCGCCGCGTGCCGAAGCAGAACGACGTGACGATTTTTCCCGGCAGCAGCGTCTTGCGGCGGCAGTTCAGCACGCCGCCCTCGATCAGCGGGATCACGGCCTCGGTGAACATCTCCGTGTGCATCCCGAGATCGCGCTTGCCGCCGAGCGCGGCGAGCACCGCGCCGGGGATGCCGCCGATGCCCGTCTGCAGCGTCGAGCCGTCCTCGACGAGCGACGCGATGAACTCGCCGATGCGCGCCGCTTCCGGCGTGATTGCCTCGTCCTGGAATTCCAGCACCGGCCCGTCGCCCGCGACCATCGCCGTGATCCGCGAGACATGCACAAAGCTGTCGCCCAGCGTGCGCGGCATGTTCGGGTTCACTTCCGCGATCACGCAGTCCGCGCTCTCGACCGCCGACTTCACGACATCCACCGACACGCCGAGGCTGCAAAAGCCGTGCGCGTCCGGCGGGCTCACCTGCACGAGCGCGACATCGAGATGGATGCGCCGGCGGCGAAGAAGCGCGGGCACTTCGCTGAGCGAGATCGGCGTGTGGTCGGCGAAGCCCGCGTTGACCGCGTCGCGCACATTCGGGCCGATGAAGAGGGCGTTGTGCCGGAAATTTTCCAGCATCAGCAAGCCCGTCTCCGGCGCCTGGCCGAACGTGAGGATGTGCAGCAATTCCACGTCGTAAAGTTCGCGCCCGCGCGCAGCGAGGGCGGCGACGAGGCTCTGCGGCGCGGCGCAGCCGGAGCCGATGAAGACGCGCATCCCGCTCTTCACGAGGCGCAGCGCCTCGGCGGCGGAAACGGTCTGCGGAAAATTGCCGCGCGTGGCATGGCCGGGAGAATCGTGCTGGGGTGTGCTGATCGCGATCATGGGGTTCCGTGCTGGAGTGGAACTTCGAGAGTGAAGGTCGCCCCGCGGTCCGGGCCGTCGCTCTGCACGGTGAGCCGCCCGCCAATTTCCGTCGCGGCATTCGCGGCGCTGTGCAGTCCGAATCCGTGGCCGGCCTTTTTCGTGGTAAAGCCGTGATTGAAAATGCGGTCGAGATTCTCCGGCGCGATGCCGCACCCGTTGTCGGCGACCTGAATCCGCACCCGGCCAGCCGCGTG
>JBDSAR010000621.1:0-3643 GCA_039922035.1 Chthoniobacteraceae bacterium | reverse complement strand
ACCTTCGCGTTGTTGAAAATGCGCTTGTTCGGCTTCACCCAGCCGCTCTGCATCGCCTTCTTCGCGTGCTTCGCGAGGTCGCCGGAAAAGCTGCCCATCACCTGCTTCGCCGTCTCCAGATGATCCTCCGGCAGGTAGCGTGAATCCGTCCGCGGATACGTGAGCGCCTTGTGCTTTTCGTAAAGTGACTGCGCGATCTGCAGCGTCATCCGCGCCGGAAAACCGAAGCGTCCGTTCGCCTCACGTTGCAGTGTGGTGAGATCGTAGAGCTGCGGCGAAATCTGCGACGCGGCCTTCTTCTCCTCCTCGATGATGCCCGGCTTGCCCTTGCACTTCGCCCCGATCGCATCGGCCTGCGCTTTTTCCCAAATCCGCTCCGCCTTCGCCTGCTCATCGGTCGCTTTCTTCGCGTCAAATTTCTCGTCAAACCACCGCCCGCGATACTGCCCGGCGGCGACGCCGAAATCCGCGAACACCTCGAAATACGCCCGCGGCACGAACGCGCGAATTTTCTCCTCGCGCTCCGCGAGAATCGCGAGCGTCGGCGTCTGCACGCGCCCCGCGGTCGTCTTTTGGAATCCACCGCCGCGCGAATTGAAAGAAGTGAGCGCACGCGTCGAATTGATCCCCACGAGCCAGTCCGCCTCGCTGCGCGACACCGCCGCATCCGCGAGCGGCAGCATCTCGGCGTCGCTGCGCAGATTTGCAAATGCCGTGCGGATCGAGTCCGTCGTCATGCTCTGCAGCCACAGCCGCCGGATGGACTGCTTCGCGCCCGTCGCGCGGATGATGTTGCGGAAAATGAGTTCGCCTTCGCGGCCCGCGTCGCACGCATTGATGATGTCGCCCACGTCCTTGCGCTTGATCAGCCTTTTGATCACCGCGAGCCGTGATGCGTTCTTCTCGATCGGGTTCAGATCAAAGTGCTCCGGCAGGCTCGGGAGATTCTCCAGCTTCCACTTTCCCCGCGCCTCGCTGCCCTCCGGCGCAGCGATTTCGAGCAGGTGGCCGACCGCGCTTGAGATCACATATTTGTCGTTCTCATAGAACTCGTCGCCGCGTCCCGGCTTCATGCCGAGGACGCGTGCGAGATCTTGCGCGACGCTGGGTTTCTCGGCGAGAACGAGTGTTTTCATAGGGTATTCCGGCTGGCGGGGCGTGGGGAGTTAGGCGGTCAAAGGTGATCGCGCAACTGGAAAAATTTCTGCGATGTCATGTTGGGCACGCATTTCCGGCGGCGGTTTTTGAAACGCAGAGACGCGGAGACGCGGAGGCATTTGGAGCGGGCGATTGGCGCTCATTTTTGTCGGAAAAGATGTGCGAAAAATACCCGTTTCAACCCTTGCGGCAATTTCACCTCTGCGTCTCCGTGTCTCTGCGTTGCAAATCCGGATCGCAACCGCACGTTTGCGCAATGTTCCCGAAATGCTCCTTGCCGCGCGCCGAATCGGAACGGATATTCCGCGCTCTTTTTCCAAGATGGTCCACACAACACTCCACGATCGCGGTGTCATCGCACGCTGGCGGCAGTTCCTGCCGGTGAGCGACGCGACGCCGGTGATTTCGCTCAACGAAGGTTCGACACCGCTGATTCATTCGCCGCGGCTGAGCGCCATCGTGGGGCGCGGCACGGAGGTGTATGTGAAATACGAGGGCCTGAATCCGACGGGTTCCTTCAAGGATCGCGGCATGACGATGGCGATCTCGAAGGCCGTGGAGTCCGGCGCGCAGGCGGTGATCTGTGCGAGCACCGGCAACACTTCCGCCGCCGCTGCGGCATACGCGGCGCGTGCAGGAATCACGAGCATCGTGCTTTTGCCCGCTGGCAAAATCGCGCTCGGCAAGCTGGCGCAGGCATTCATGTACGGATCGAAGGTCGTGGCCATCGAGGGGAACTTCGACGACGCGCTGCGGCTCGTGCGGGAGATCGGTGAGACGGAGCCGATCGCGATCGTGAATTCGATCAACCCGTTCCGCCTCGAAGGACAAAAGACCGCGGCATTCGAGATCATCGAGACGCTCGGCGACGCGCCGGACATGCATGTGATCCCCGTCGGCAACGCGGGCAACGTCTCCGCGTACTGGATGGGCTACCGCGAATTTCACGCAGCCGGTCGCGCGACGAAGCTGCCGGTGATGACGGGCTTCCAGGCCGCGGGCTCCGCACCGATTTTTTACAACAAGGTGATCGAGCACCCGGAGACGATCGCGACGGCGATCCGAATCGGTAATCCGGCGAGCTGGGATCTGGCCACGGCGGCGATGCGCGATTCCGGCGGCGCGGTGGACATCGTCACGGATGCGGAAATTCTCGAAGCGCAATTCTGGCTCGCGAAAAACGAGGGCATCTTCGTCGAGCCCGCGAGCGCGGCGAGCATCGCGGGGCTGATGAAGTGCGCGGGCAGGGAGCGCTGCGCGGCGTGCCCGCTGCCGAAGATTCCCGAGGGCGCGAAGATCGTCTGCACCGTCACCGGCCACGGCCTGAAGGATCCGGATGTTGCGCGGGATCGCATCTCCGGCATCGTCACCGCAGCGGCGGACAAGCGCGCAATTTTGAACATCATCGGCGGTTGAACCGCCCCACATTTCCTACACATGAGCAATTACCACTGGATCGAAACCCCCGCATGGCAACTTCAGTTCTTCGGCCTTCCGAACCGCATCCCGTGGCCCGCGGATGCGAAGCAGCCCGAGCCGGAAAAGGGCGAGTTCGACATGCCGTCGCTCGTGCGCGGTGTCGAGGCGTGCGTGAGCAGCGATCCGACGATCATCGGGCCGTGGCGTGGATTCCTCGATGCGTCGGAGCATTTTCAGGAGATGACCGAGGCGCTGGAGGATCAGGAATACGCACGCGCTTCGGAGCTGCTGACGGCGATTGACAAGGCGCACCCCGGCTCGCCTTACGGGCTTTTTCACCAGGCCTACGTGCATCGCCAGAGCGGCAATGATCAGGAGGCCGTGCGCCTTTACGCCGAGGCCTCGGAGAAGGCGCCGGGCGTGCCTTTCATCTGGAACAATCTCGGCGCGATGCTCGCGGAAAATGGCGAGCGCGACAAGGCCGTGGCGGCGTTCATGAATGCAGTGAACATCAACCAGGGGGACGCCGTCGCGCTGGAGTCGCTCGTGCAACTCAAGGCCGCGGTGAAGCTGCTGCGCGATCAGAAAGATCCGAACTCCGCAGTGTTCGTGCCGGTGGATCAGTTTCGCGAAATGGCCTCCGGCCAGATCGATCAGCTCGCGGCGGACGTGGATCAGCTCGTCGGTTTCGGCGAGCAGATGATCCGCGACGGAATCATTCCCGATGTCGGCGTGAAGGCGCTGGAAAAGGCGGACTCGTTGCGCGCGAATGATCCGCGCATCCTCGCCGCACTCGGCGCGGGCTACAGGCTCGCCGGCGCATTCGACAAGTCGAAGGAGGCGTTTGAAAAATTCACGCAAGTGCGTCCGAACGACGCGTGGGGTTTCTTCAACATCGCGCAGACGTGCAACGCAGCGGGCGACAAGGCGGGCGAACGCGCCGCGCTGGAGCAGACGCTCGAACGCGATCCGAACATCCAAGCCGCGCTCGGCATCTTTTTTGATCTGCAAAATGACCACGGCCCGGAGAAGGAAAAGACGCTCGTGGAATTTGCCGACAAGCGCG
>JBDSAR010000620.1:0-6074 GCA_039922035.1 Chthoniobacteraceae bacterium | reverse complement strand
CGAGCGAAGCGCGGCAGGATGCCTTCATGGACGTGCTCGATCGCGCGCGCATCCCCGCGACAATCCGCCGCGAGAAGGGCCATGACATCGCCGCAGCGTGCGGACAGCTCCGACGGCAGCAAAACGCCGTCACCGTTTAGTCCAGCGTGAGGTTGCGGCGTTCGCTTGAAAGCCGTTCAGAAACCCAGCCCCGGCGGCATGCCCATGCCTCCGGTGATCTTGCCCATCTCGGCCTGCATGAGCGCGCGCCCTTCCTCGATGGCCTTTTGCACCCCGGTGAGGACAAGATCTTCGAGCATCTCCACGTCATTCGGGTCCACGACATCCTTGCTGATCTTGATCGAGAGCACATCCCCCGCCCCGTTTGCCGTGACGGTGATTTTTCCGCCGCCGGCAGTGGCCTCGACGGTCCGCTGTCCGAGTTCCTCCTGCGCCTTCTGCATTTCTGCCTGCATCTTCTGCGCCTGCTTCATCATCTTCTGGATGTTCATGGTCGGTGTGGGTCGGTGGTTTTGGGTCTTCCGCAATGAATCAGCCCGGCGCGCGGAATGTCGAGCGCGAGTTGGGAGCGGCGACATTTTGAAACGCGCAGACGCAGAGACGCAGAGAGTGAGGGAAGCGCATGCACTGAGAACGTGCGCGAAAACTCCACGCTCCGTTTCGTGAAGGAAGACAGGATTGCGAGGATAGCCCGGATTCACAGGATGGAGGGTGGCGCTGAAGTCATGTCCATCCTGCAAATCATGATCATCCTGTCCCCTCCACCCCCCGTGCAAGTTCCGGTACATGCTCTCAGATTTGTCGTCGTGTCCCCCTGCGGCTCCGCGTCTCTGCGTTTGAAATCCGTTTTCCATTACGCACGGGATTTCAGCGCCGCAAAAAATGAACGCCCTCGCGCCCGGCGTGTCGGAGAACGCGCGACATGCGCCGTCTCATTCTCCTCACCCTCGCAGCCACGCTTCCGCTTCGAGCCGATCTGCCCGAGCCCGCGAAGAAACTCGTCGCCGCTGCGCGCTCGCAGATCGGTGTCACCACGTCGTACGACCCGGCTTATGTGAAGCTCGCCTACCCCGATGGCGACGTCCCCAGCGATCGCGGCGTGTGTACGGATGTCGTCATCCGGGCCTTTCGCACGATGAGGCTCGATCTCCAGAAACTTGTCCACGAGGACATGGCCCGCGCCTTTTCCAAGTACCCTCAGCAATGGGGACTCAAGTCGCCCGATGCGAATATTGATCACCGCCGCGTGCCAAACCTCATGCGGTTCTTCGAGCGCGCCGGGAAGAAGCTCCCGGTCAGCAAAAGCCCGGCGGACTACCGGCCCGGCGACATCGTGAGCTGCATCATCCCCGGCCATCTCGCTCACATCATGCTCGTCTGCGACACGCCTTCGCCGGACGATCCGAAGCGCTTCCAGATCATCCACAACATCGGCGCCGGCGCGCGCATGGAAGACCGGTTATTCGATTTTGAAATCACAGGCCACTACCGCTACTGGTAGCGCATGAACCGTCCCGCCGCCGCATTCCTCGCAGCACTTCTGCTCATCGGAAGCGACGTGCCCGTGGCGCGCGCGAGGCACGTCGGGCTGCTGCCGATGGGCACCGTCTTCATCGGGCAGGATCGCTTCGAGGCTCGCGTGCGGCAGCTTCGACCGATCGCGGAGAAAGTGCGCGCGCTGCCCATCGGCGAACGCACCGCGTGGTTTGGCCAGATGCTGCTCGGCACGCCGTACAAGGGCTACACGCTGGAAATTGACGATCACATCGAGGCACCAAGCGTGAATCTCGCGGGGCTCGACTGCTGGACGTTCTTCGAGACCGCGCTCGCCTTTGCCCGGATGGTCGAGGAACCCGAGGAGCAATGGACGCCCGAGACGCTGCTGCGCTGCATCGAGAAGGATCGTTACTGGGGCGGTGAGTGCGACGGCACGTATCTCTCACGACTGCATTATCTCGAGGACTGGCTCCACGATAATTCCAAACGCGGCCTCGTGCGCGATCTCACACGCAGCCTGGGAGGCGTGAACGTCACCAACTCCGCGATCGAGATGACGCACAATTGGAAAAAATACCGTTACATGCGGAACAACCCCGATCTGCGCGCGGGCATCACCGATCTCGAATCCCGCCTCCGCCGCCAACCGCTCGCGATGATCCCCAAGGCACGTGTCGCGGGCATCGAGGATCAGATTCAAAATGGCGACATCATCGGCATCATCGGCCGCGATGGCGGCAGCTATGGCAGCACGCATGTCGGCATGGCGATTCGCAAAGATGGCGTGCTGTGCTTCATGCATGCCAGTGCGCCGTTCAACTACGGCAAGGTGGTCATCGAATGCCGCCTCAGCGACTATCTCAACAAGCACGCAACGCACGCCGGCATCCTCATCGGCAGGCCGGTGAAGTAGAGGTGACGCGGACAGGAGTGTCCGCCTCACACTGCAAGGCCTATTCGAGGAACTTCAGCGTGGGCAGCCGGTACTGCATCTGCACCATGCGCTCGGTCTTCTGAATCTCCGCGGCGTCGAGGTAGATCATCTTCGGATCCTCCTCGAATTCGATTTTGTGGAATCCATTCTCCGGCTTCTCCAGCGCCTTCGGCACGTCGTCGAGTGACTGCAACTCCACGCCGTTGATCTTTTTCACGACCAGGCTGCTCAAGTCCTCGTAGCCGACAGTGGCCGAGGTCGGCAGCACGCGGCTCAGGAAGACGAGCTTGCGCGGGCCGTCCTTGAACAGCTCGTTTTGCACGCGATCAAAATACACGAGGCGTTCCGGTGCGCGGCGCAGCCAGTCGGCACCGAAGTCCTTGAGATACTGCCGCGAGAGTTCCTGCAAAATGAGGCCGCCGACGATCACGAAACGCGGACGGTGGTCTATGATGTAGGGATCGCTCACGTAGCTGGACGAATGGCGATGCGTGAGTGTGGCTTCGAGTTCCTTGCGTTCGCCGCCGCGCACGATGTGCAGCTTCACCTTGTCGCCGACAAAATGGTGCGTGTTGAAAAGATGGCCGACAGAGATTTGCCCGTACGCGTCATCGGGGAAATTTCCGTCCTGATCCATCGGCGAATCATCCACCGCAAACAGCACGTCACCCTTCAGCAGGCCGGCCTTTTCCGCAGGGCCGTCCTTGAGAACATCCGTGATGTAAACGCCGCCAGTCACATCCGTGGGGATTTTTGCAAAGCGCCGCAGCGCGGGATCGCGCGTGAGGCTGTAGGCGTAGCTGATGCGCGGGAAACCCGCGTAGTGGCCGCCCTCGATGTCCTTCAGGAAATGCCGGATGATCGGCGCGGGGATGATGTTCGCGTTGTTCGACTGCGCGTCGTAGCCCATCAGCACGCCGGTGAGTTTACCATCATGCACGACGGGGAGGGTGAAGCTGCTCTCGCGTCCCTGCAGTCGCACGGTCATGCGGTAGATGAGGAATGCGCCGTCCACCGGATACGCCGCGACTTCCGCCGTCGTCATCGGCCCCTGCGTCACGAGCAGACGTCCGTTGTTTTCGAGCTGCCACACGCTGAGCATGTCGCCGATGGCGCTCTCCGCGACCTCCAGTTCCGGCGCACCGGCGAGAAATTCCGCCGCGTCGGTTTTAATCACCGCGAGGTTTGCCTCATAATCCACAGCCTCGACTGTCGCCGGAACTTTTCGTCCGCCTTCGGGCGTTTCGAGTTCGAGGTAGGTGAGATTCGCCACGAGTTCCGCAGTGACGAGCACGCGCGCACCCGGCAGCACGGCCCCGATCGCACGGCGCGTGACCGGCTGCCGCTTGCCCCACGGATGATGGAAATCCCACGACTGCGTGGTGACGTTCACACGGACGACGCTCAGCTTCTTGTCCGCAGCATTGACGCTGGAAACCAGCAGCAGAAGCGCGAGGAGAAATGAAATGCGATGCATGGCTTTTGAAAGATTGCGGTTCATGTTCAGCGAGCCTCCTGCGTGGCTTCATCCTCGAGGTGCTGCTCCTTGAGCACATTGTAGCGACCGCGGATGCGTTCGCGCGCGACCTCGATATCAGCGCGGAGCAGCACGAGCGGACGGCCCGCGCCCTCAAATTCCAGCACGTATTCATCCGCCGGTTTTGCGAATGCGGCCGCGAGTTCCTTCAAGCTGCGAACGGCCGCGCCATTCACGTTCTTGACGACGCCCTCTCGGAATTCATCGAGGTAGGTGTTGATCGGATCCGGCAGCAACGCCGTGAGGATGACCACCTCGTCGCGCTCCTTGTACATTTCCTCGTCAATGAAGTGCGCGAAGTAGTGGAACACGCGCGGGTTCACGAACTGATACGTCATGATCAGGTTGCGGTTCATCGGCTGGAAGAGCAGCCCGCCGAACACCACATACTTCGGCGGCTCGTAGCTCGTCGCCTGGTGCGTGTACGGCCAGGCGCGATCAAAGGTGACCTCGGCACTGATGAGCTTCCCGTCGCGCTGCACGTCGAAGCTGACCTTGTCGCCTTTGTATTTCCGTTCGGCGACCTCCGCCATCTGCACGCGCTCGCCTTCGAGCTGCACCATGCCGTCGCTCTGGATGTCGAGGTCGTTGATTTTCAGCAGCACGTCGCCAGGCTTGATTTTGCCAAAGCACACACTCGCACTGCCGACGCTCGTCACCACCACACCGCGATCGTCTTCCGGCAGCTTGAGCGCGCGACGGTGCGCGTTGTTCAGCAGTGGAAACGTGCCGATGCTCAGGTCCACGTAGCGGTCGTAGTGACCGTCCTCGATGTCCTTCAGGAAGTGCCCGATCACCGGCGTCGGGATCATGTAGCCCGTGTTCTGCGCGACATCGCCGCTGAATCCCTGAAACGCCACACCCACGACTTTTCCGCCCTGCATCACCGGGCCGCCCGAGTTGCCGGGATTGATCGCCGCATCGATCTGGATGCACAGGTGCGAATCCATCACCGAGTGCGCGTACGTGCGGAAATCAATGCGCGACACGATCCCCTTCGTCACGCTCATGCGCTCGCCGCCGATCGGGTAGCCATACACCGAGACGCTCGACTCGATCTCCGGCACTACACCGAGCTCGAGCGGCTTCGTGTCCTTCCAAAAATCGGGATCCTCCACCTTCAGTTGCGCGAGGTCGCAGTCGTGCGCGATGAACTCCACCGTCGCCACGTATTTCTTCGGATCGTTCTCCTTCTCCACGGTAAGCAGCTTCGCATTCGAAACCACATGCGCGTTCGTCATCAGCCGATCTTTTTTCACCAGCCAGCCCGTGCCCGAGCCGCCGCTCATCTGCCCCGGCAGCCACGGCACGCGGTAGTTGAATTCCTGCGCGGTATTGTTGATCCGGCAGAGTGATTTTCGGATTTCGTTCGGCTGCGCGAATGCGGCTTGAACGAGAAACAGGGAAGCGGCGGCGAGCCAGATGCGACGGGTCATTCGGGCGCGCAAGATGGACGGCGAGCGGCGGGATGCAAATGGAAAGCGGTCCCTCCCCTCACTTCCCGTCGGCTAAACGGGCTTCGTGAGCTTTCCAGAATTCAGCGACGGAATGCCAGTTCACGGCCTGCCCGAAAGCATCTTCAGGATATGCCGCGCGAGGTATTCCTCATATCCCGGTGCTTCACGCCACTTGCAGCTCGGCATGACGGCGAACACAGGGAATTTCTCCCGAAGTGAGGTCGCGACGGAGGTCAAGCAGATACGCCGTCAAGTCCTCCAACGGTCGCTTGTACCAGAGGCACCTTCTTCTGCGGCAAGGCAGCATGGCCTTACGCCACCCGCCACATTGCCACATCAGGCGTGCTTCTCCGGCGCAATTACAGATGAGCGACTTGAAAGTCGCCGGCCCCAGCACGGCTCACACGCATCCTCCCTTGATCCACTCCACCGCCTCGTCACGCGTGCGCAGCGTGCCTTCGAGCTGGCGCGTGGAGACGGCGTCGAGGATTTCCTTGAAATTCGGCCCCGGTTTCATGCCGAGTTTTTTCAAATCCTCGCCCGTGATCAGCGGCGGCGGGATGAGCGGCTCGGCGGCGAACTCCTCGCGCTTGCGCTGCACGAATTCGTAATTGTCCACCATGCCGTGGCTGCTCACGCAGTCCACGCG
>JBDSAR010000619.1:0-6047 GCA_039922035.1 Chthoniobacteraceae bacterium | reverse complement strand
GAGGGAAAGCCGGTGCGGATCGAATCGCCGCAGGATGCGATTCGCGCGGGTCTCGCGCTGGTGCCGGAGGATCGCAAGCAGCAGGGCGTGATTTTGGAAATGGCCGTCAGCCAGAACATCACGCTCGCCAGCCTGCGGCGCGATGCACGGCTCGGATTTCGGAATCCAAAGCTCGAAGCCACGACCGCCGAGCGCATGTCGGCGCAGCTTCGCGTGAAGACACCGAGCCTCGCGCAGTTCGTGCAATTTCTCTCCGGCGGCAACCAGCAGAAGGTCGCGCTCGCGAAGTGGCTCGCGCTCGAGCCGCGCGCGCTGCTGCTCGACGAGCCGACGCGTGGCATCGACATCGGCGCGAAGCAGGAGATTTACCGGCTCATGGAGGAACTCGCGGGACGCGGCGTCGCGATTCTTTTTGTGAGCAGCGAAATGGAGGAGGTGCTCCGCATGAGCGACCGTGCGCTCGTGATGCACGAGGGCCGAATCACCGGCGAACTCTCGCGCGAGCAACTCTCTGAGGAGGCCATCATGCGCCTGGCCACTGCACACACGATCTCGGCAGTGTCCTAATTTGGAATCCATGAAGCCATGAATGAGAGAATGAAACGCAAGGACAACAGACACTCTGCCGCTCCTTTCCTGGATTCCTGGTTTTCAAATTCAAAATAGGACACTCCCAATTTCCGCATCATGAAAAAACTCCTCGGGATCTTCGGCCTGTTTGTCTTCATCTTCGTCGCCACGGCGCTGCTCAGTCCCAATTTTCTCGGCGCATACAACCTGCAGAACCTCGTCGGCTGGATCTCGCTGTTCGGCATCATCAGCATCGGCGCGATGTTCGTGATCGTCACGGGCGGGATCGATCTTTCCATCGGCTCGACCATCGGCCTAGTCGGATCGCTGCTCTCGTGGATGCTCATGCAGAAGGGCTGGAGCGAACCGGTGGCATTGCTCGCGGTGCTCGCGGTCTCGCTGTGCATCGGCCTCGTGCATGGGCTGCTCATCACCAAGCTGCGGCTCCAGCCCTTCATCGTCACGCTCTGCGGACTGCTCGTCTATCGCGGCCTCGCAAGGCACATCCTACATGACGAAACAGGCGGCTTCGGCAGCGCGCACGACGGGCTGCGTAGGTTGGCGATCGGCAAGCTGCACGTCGCCGGAGGCTTTTCGATCCCCGTATCCGTGTTCTTCCTCGTCGGCATCGCCATCATCGCCGCGATTTTTCTGAACCGCACAATCTGGGGCCGCTACCTCCTCGCGCTCGGGCGCAATGAAACGGCGGCGCGCTACAGCGGCATCAACACCGACCGCATGAAAATCCTCGCCTACGTCGCATGCTCGCTGCTCGGCGGTGTCGGCGGGATTCTGTTTTCGCTGAATCTCAATTCCATCCAGCCCTCGGGCCTCGGCGAATTTTACGAGCTCTACGCCATCGCCGGCGCGGTGCTCGGAGGATGCAGCCTGCGCGGAGGCGAGGGGAGCGTGCTCGGCGTGATCATCGGCACCGCGGTGATGCGCGTGCTCTACAACGCGATCAACATTCTCGGCATCCCGACGCACCTTGAGTTCGCGATCATCGGCATCGTCATCCTCGCCGGAGTCGTCGCCGACGAACTTGTGAAGCGCATTGCGATCCGCCGCCGAGCCGCGAAGGCGCTCGCTGGCGAGCAGGGCTGAGTCCGGCTCATTTCATTACGGCCAGCACGTCAATGGCGCTCACTGACCTACGCGCCACGGCGAGCGGTCCGTCCATGACTTCAAGGCATCCGTGGCCCATGCGGTCGTCTTGTCCGTGTGGCAGACATTGCAGGCATTCGGTATCTTAAGACTCTCGCTCATCGCGGGACTGACGAACCGAAAGGTGTGGCTGCGCACGTTCACATCGCCGAGCGTCGGCGCGATTTTTGGCATGTGGCAGGCGATGCATTCGCTGCCTGCGCTGTTGGCCTTGTGATGCGTGTGCTCCGCGATCGTCGGCGCGTAAGGCCCGCTCGGCGAGGTCGGCCCGTGGCAATCAATGCACAGAGTGCTGGCAGGCTTCCGCAACTGCGCGGGATGGTCCGTGCCATGCACGTCGTGGCAGGTGAAGCACGTCACGCCGTGCGCATACATCTGGCTGCTCACGTAGTCGTTCCCCTGCATCCGGTTCTTGTGGGCGGTGCCGTCGGCAAAGTGGGTGAATGTTGTTTCGCCGAGCTTGTGCTCTTCCAGCTTCCAGTGGTCGCTCAGCTTCTTGCCTGGCTCGTAGCCCACCGGCCAGTCGTAGTGTTTTCCCTCGATGGGATTCTTCAAAGGCTGGCCCTGCGAGTGGCACTGGATGCAGGTGTCATTCGCCGCGACGTAGTCCATGCGCGAGGGGCACAAAATCGTCGCGCTTACGGGCCGCTTTACGTGCTCGCTGCCTGGGCCGTGGCATTTTTCGCAGCCCACGTTCCATTCCGTCGGCAGCTTGGTCGCGATGTTGTAATTCACGGAATGGCAGCCGTCGCACAACGCGCTGGTGGGACGTTGCAAATTGTCGGGCGGGTAAAACTTCACCCACCAGTCATCCTTCACGAAGTAGGGCTTCCACTTTTTATGCGTCACGTCCCACTGCGCGGGAAAGGGAAAGTAGTCGTCGCCGACCTTTTTGAAATAGCGCTGCTTCCAGATGCTGCCATAGACAAATGCGACGTCCGCCGCCGCGAAGGTGAGGAGCGGGTCGGGCATGGAAAGGTCCGGCGTGATGGCTTCGGGATGCTCCTTCGGATCGCGCACCACATTGGCCATCGGCGTTTTTTTCCAGCGCTCGTAGATGTCGCTGTGGCACTCCTTGCAGGACAAGGAGCCGACATGGTGCGCGCCTGCGGGTGCCGCTGGGATCACCGCGGTGGTTTGCGCGCCCACGGAAGCAGTCAGCGGCAAGTTGCGAAGATACACCACGAGCTGCCACGTCTGCTCATCCGGCAACTGCCAGCCCGGCATGGCGGTGTTCCGAATGCCATTGCGGATGAGGTAGAATAATTCGCCGTCCGTGCGCTTCCTTTGCACGAGCGCGGCACGGCTGAGATTGATCGGGGGCGGATACAGTCCGCCACCCGTAGCCGTCTTTCCGCTTCCATCGTAGCCGTGGCAGACCTCGCAGTTCTTCTGATAAAGTTCCCGCCCCGCGGCGACTGCCGCTCCGGTGGCACCGAGCGGGTTCTTCATCGCTTTCGCCGGACTGGGAATGCTCAGGTTGACCAATTTGTGCGCCACGAAGGTCTCGATTGCCGACGGTGTCTGGCGGGCAATCATGCCGCCGGTGGTGATGTAGCGATACCCTGCGCCGGACCCGACGGCGACGAGGATGGCGAGGACAATGACGACCCGAATCCAGCGTCTTCTGCGAAGTTCTGGATCGGATGAACTGGCGGGGGCGTGCGAGTCGCTCATGGTGTTGTTCGGATGGATATCAGATCGTATGTCCAGCGCGGTTTGGCCTCATTTCGCCACCTGGTTCCACGGCGCGTCAAATTTCCACACGAAGCCCACATACACGCGCAAGTCCGGACCACCCCGCGCACCTTGGCGCAGACTTCTCCCGACGGTCGCGTGGACCTTGAAATTGTCCCGCAGGTTGTGCTCGAATCCTACATCGGCGGCAAAGCGGTTTGGCTGGCCCGGTTCCTCGGCCGTCTTCAGATAGACTTCACTGAGCACCTTTGTTTTCGGCGTCACCTGCCATTGCTGCGCCGTGCTCACGAACCACACATTCCTGCGCGGCTGGGTGGTTCCGCCCACACGGGGCTCGCCGACAATCGTGTAGCCGACGTTGCCCATCAAAGTGAACCAGCCCCACGTTTTCTGAACCGGCACGCGGAGGTCGTAATCGAATCTCCCTGTTCCAAGCCCGCGTGATGCGCTGGCGCTGGGCAGCTTCAGTTCAAAGGTGCCAGCAATGCCGGGGCGCGCTTTCGATTCTTTCAAAAACATGAATTTGATCCCGAGCACGATGTCGCCAAAACCGTGTTCGCCCTGTTGCGAAAAATAGGGAATTTCAAAGGTGATCTCCTGCCGGTCTGAGATGCCGTAAACCAGTTCGGTAATCGGAACCTGGCGGTTCACCGAGCCGCCTTCGCTTTGGTAGCGCGTGCCGACATACCACTCGAAAGTTCCTTTTTCCGCCGTAGGCACATCGCCGGAAACCATCGGCGGCACCGCATCCAGCCGAGTGGCGGATGCCATGGTGGCCAAACACGCCAGCCGCGCGGCCAGCAGGCGATGCGTGTTGCAAAACTGATTCATGGGCGGCCCGGTTTTTGGAACACTGCAGACTGTCAGCGGGTCCGCGGACTGACGAACACTCTTTCGCGAAAGAAGCGCATACGCGATCGGTCACCCCTCACACTTTCCCCTGCGTGCCCTTGCCAGCGCCCTCCGCACGCTGCGCCTCGGCGACGCAGCCCTGGCAAATGCACGCGCAGCCCCGCGACTCCTCGGGCGCGCGGGCGAGAAGTTCGGGCGGGAAGGCTTCGTCCATGCACCAGCACGCGCCCTTGTAGTCGCGTTGCGTGGCGAGTTGGCATTCGTTCGGCTGGCCGCAGAGCGGGCATCGATCGGGCGTGCAGGGCATGGTGCGGGGGCGTTACTTTTTCTCGTTGCGATACACCTTGTGGCACGCGGCGCAACTCTGCGTGGTCTTCTTCAATGCGCGGTCGAGTCTCGCGTTGTCGGAGGGTGAAGTCCGGAGGCTGTCGCGCAGCGTGGCGGCGGCGTGTTCCGAGTCTGTGAGCAGCTTGCGAAAATCGTCCGTGCGTTTTGCCGTATCATCGGTGCGTGCGAGTTCTTGGAGCTGTTCCCAGAGCAGCGTGGCCGCGTGTGCGGATTGCCGTTCGGGATTTTCCGATACTGCATCCCAGCCTGCGCGTTGCTGCGCTTTCAAATGTTCGAGCTGTTCGTCCATCGCCACCATCGTGTCCACGAGCGGGGGGGTCTTCGCGGCTTTCGGCAGTGGGCCGATGCGCGCGATTTCCTCCCGCGTGGGTGCGCGGAATTCCCGCACGGCACGGTAGAGGCCGGGGTAATCGGCCGAAGTTCCCGCCTGCTTCAGCCAGGCCTCCGTCTGCGCGGGAGTCCAGCCGGCGATGGCTTCGCAGATCACGCCGGCCGCGGCGGGGCCGCGGTGGAGGCCGTGATGGCAGTGGATGAAAATTTTCCCCGCGTGCGGTGCGGTGGTTTGCGCGGCGTTGGCGAGTTCGGCGATTCGGCTCGCCGGGATGCCGTCGTAGCCGAATGGCAGATGCACGGTGCGCAGACCGTGCCGTTTCGCCGCCTCCACGTCGGGCCGCGCGCCATCCACGCTGATGATCGTTTTCACTCCCGCCTTCGCGAGCGCGGCGAACGAGACATCGCCCTTCGGCTGCGAGCCGGAGAAGATGCGCTCCGTGACGCGGAAGGCGTTCTCGATGCCGGGGATCTCGACGGGCTGCGGCTTTGCAGTGTCCGCGGCGTGTGAGGCAAGGCAGAGCAGCACGGCGACCACGGCGCATGGGATGATGATCAGTTTCGCGACGTGCGCGTTCACCGGTCGGAGAGATTGAAGCGCACGGGTGCGTCGAGGTGCGAGCCGGGGGCGGCGTTGCGCACGCGGCAGCGCCAACCGGCCTCGGTGGCGGCGCGGTCGAGGCGCGGGAAGCCGCTGCTCTTGGCGATGCTCACCGCGGTGGGACGCCCGCTGCGATCCACCGTGAGGCGCAGGATGACGACGCCCTGCTCGCCCGCCGTCCGCGACTCCGGCGGATACGCGGCGACGGGGCGAATGATGTAAGTGGCCTTCGCATTTTTCCCGGTGCCCGCACCGCCCGTCGCAGTGCCCGGGGGTGCGCTCGCGCCGCCGGTGGTTCCCGCGGCTGCGCGCGGCGAGGGTGTGCCCTTCGCGGTTGCAGTCTGCGGAGCCATCCTCGGCGAAGGTGTCACCGTGCGCGGTGCGCGTGGCGGCGGGGTCGGTTTGGGAGGCTGGGGAAGGGGCATCTCGGGCTCCTTCTTCGGCGGCTCCGGCGGGGGAACAGGCTCGGGCTCCGGCGGCACCA
>JBDSAR010000618.1:0-2633 GCA_039922035.1 Chthoniobacteraceae bacterium | reverse complement strand
CGCAATCCTGGAACACGGGCCGCTTTTCGGTGAGGATCCGTTGCCGCCGCTACCGGATGATGGATCGCGCCCGAAACGCAAGGCGCCCGGTTTTCGTTTCAACGTCCACGCGCCATCGGCAGAGAATCCGCAGTAGTGGTTTCCAGACTTCGTGGAAAATCAGTAGCGTGTGCCGAAGGTCTGGAAAGTCCGCCGAGGGGGCGTGTTTGAACCGCAGATGAACACGGATGAACGCAGATAGTGGTGATGGCTGGGGAGTCCTGCCGCCCAAAGTAGTCCCGCGCTTCAGCGCGTCATCGCATGCATTCGCAGAGGGAGCGCCCGGTTGCCTGCAGATCGTGTGACCAAAGCAGCCTGTGGCGAGCTATAGCTCGGGACTGCTTTGTGCGCCGTGCATCCCAGTCGCTGCATGGTACGCAGCGACCTCCTCCTTCCATGCGCGGAACGCGCGGCGCCTCTCGAAAGACGCGTCGCTTTTAGTTCCCTGCGGGTTTCGGCTCAGCCGGTTTGTCCGCTGGCTTGGACTCCGCTGGCTTTGGCGCGGCTGGTTTTTCCACAGGCTTCACGTCGGCCGGTTTGCTGTCCGCGGGCTTTGCCTGCGGCTTCGGAGCGTCCGGCGCAGGCGCGGTGGGAGCGGCTGGCTTTTTGTCGTCCACTTTCGCAGGTGCGGGCGTGGCCGGCGGGACTTGGACCGGAGCTGATGTGGCGGACGCGGGGACGGCGGGTTTCTTGGCGGCGTCCACTGCTGCGGACGCTGCCTTCGCGGCTTCCTCTGAGGCCTTCGCCTTGTCGCGGTCGGCCTGCTCCTGCTTCATCTTGTCGAGATAGACTTTGATTTTCCCCTGACGCCCCACGTCATGCGTGCCGAGCACTGCGATGAGCAGGCAGAGCACGAGGAAAATCGAGCCGAGCCAGCGGGTGAGCGTGGCGAGGACGTTCGTGGTCTGCGCACCGAAGATGTTGCTCGCAGTGTCGCCGCCGAAGGCCGCGCCGAGGCCCTGATCCTTCGGGCGCTGGAGCAGCACCAGCAGGACGATGAGCAGGCAGACGATGACGTTCACCGCGGTGAGCAAATTGGTAATGATGCCGATCCAGTTCATAAAAAAAAGGGGCGCGGAATATGGAGGCCACCCCCCGGCTTGGCAAATGCCAAATGCCTCGTGTTTGCGGCGGCCGGTTTTAGCCGGCGGCTTCGTCAATCATGTCGCGGCGATGCGAAGGCTGCGTCCAGCGCCATTGCGCCTCGGGATCGAGCGAGGAGATGGGATCGAAGAAGAGGAATTTCTTTCCTGCCTTCACGCTCGGGGCGGTGAAGGCGGAGACGCCGGTGCGGCGGTCGTAGAAATCCGGCGTATGCACGTCGCGCTTGCCGCCGCCGCCGGGGGCGTCGAGGACGAAGGCGGGCGTGTTAAAACCCGCGGTCGCGCCGCGCACATGGCACTCGAGATTTTGCGCGGCGTGGAGCGGCGTGCGGAGGTCTTCGACGCCGGGCACCATGTCATGCACATAGACATAGTACGGGTGGACGTTGATGTAGCTGAGCCTGCGCACGAGGAGTGTCATCACGTCGGCGGTGTCGTTCACGCCACGCTGGAGGACAGTCTGGCAGCGGACGTGGATGCCGCGCTCGGTCATGCGCCCGAGCGCGTCCTCGGTGAAGCCGGTGATCTCGTTCGGATGATTGAAGTGCGAATGCACGACCACGTCCTTGTGCAGCGTGCGGCCAAGCTCGACGACGCGCGTGAGTGCATCGAGCCACGCGCTGTCGGTGAGGATTTTTTGCGGCAGCACGCAGAGTCCCTTCGTCGCGTAGCGGATGCGGCGGATGTTTGGCATGGCGAGCAGGCGGCGTCCGATCTGCTCGATGTGCTCGGCTTTCAAATTGTACGTGTCGCCGCCGGAGATCACGATGTCCTCGAGCTGCGGCTTCGACTCGATGTATGCGAACGCCGCGTCCCAGCGCGCGGCACCGGCGCTGAGTTTCATTTTCTCCACGACCTCGGTGTCATTTCCCACCGCGTAGCTGCGCGTGCAGAAGCGGCAATATACCGGGCAGCTCGGCTGCGGGAGGAAGAGCGCCTTGTCCGCGTAGCGGTGCGTGAGGCCGGGCACGGGCGAGTCCTCGCGCTCGTTCAGCGAGTCGAAGCGGAGCATCGGGTGATCGGGTTCCTGCTGCGAGCGCAGGGGGAGAAATTGAGTGCGAATCGGATCCGTGAGCGGCGCGGCCCAGTCCGCGAGCGCGAGGAGGTAGGGCGAAATGCGGAGCGCCATCGGCGCGTGCGCGATCCCGGCTTCGAGGTCGCTGTAGAAAGTTTCCGGCACGAGCGTGCCGAGGGTTTCCCGGAGCTGCCGGGCGTTGGTGATGGTGTGGCGCTGCTGCCACTGGTGGTTACCGAATTCCGCCGCGCTCACCTGCGCCCAAGCTGGAATCGCACGCCAGAATTCATCGCGGCGGAGGTCGCGATGGCCCAGTCCGGCGTGGAGCTGGGTTTTCGGAGCAGCGGAGGCCGGGGGGTCAACGTGGTGCGTTTCGTGGATGATGTGCGAGTCGTGCATGGTGTGTTGGAAAAAGGGCGCGGCAGCGCGGAGAGGAGCACCCGAATGGGGCTCCGCAAGCCGGGGAAAAATCAATC
>JBDSAR010000617.1:0-1950 GCA_039922035.1 Chthoniobacteraceae bacterium | reverse complement strand
GCCGGTCGCGAGGCCGAGGAAACGCTCCGCGCGAATCGGATCCACGAGCACGCTCAACGGCGCGATCGTGAACGCATCGCCGTAGATGCGCCGCAGCGGATACGTGACCGTCGCGACGAGATCCGTGCAGCTCCCGACGGGCTCGGCGATGAAGACATCCGGCCGCGTTGTGTCCGTCAGTTTTTGCGCAGCATCGGTGAGCGTATTGAAGCGGCAGCAGAAACAGCCGCCCGTGATTTCCTCCGTCGCGAAGCCTCGCGCGCGCAGCATCGTCGTGTCCACGAGTTCGCTGCCCTGGTCATTCGTGATGAGCCCGACGCGCAATCCCTGCGCCGCGAAATGCTGCGCGACTGCGGCGACCGCGGTCGTCTTTCCCGCGCCGAGGAAGCCGCCGATCATCACGTAGCGGGATTTCTGATTTTGAGCCGAGCGAAGCGAGACAGCCGCGGGCGAAGGTGGGGCAATTTCTGATTTCTGATTTGGCGTCATTCGGCGTGGGCTTGTTGCTTTTCGAGAATCTTGTCGATCGTGGTGTCGAGCATGGCGCGGTATTGCTCCAGCGGGACGCACTTATCATCCGGCTCGCCGTCCACTTCGTAGAGCCAACCTCCGGCGTACGGTTCTTTTCCGACGAGTTCGACGTTCGTCGCGAGCCCCGGATTGCTCCCGGCAAATGTGCCGCGCGCGCACGAGTAGATGTCGCTGATCGCCTTGAAGCCCTCGATGCTCCCGACTACATCTCCGCCCGTGAGCGCGGTGCCGGGCGGCAGCTCGAAGCGCACCTCGACGATCTCGCCGAGCATGCGCGTCGCAAATTTTGTGAAGCCGATGCGCAGCCTCGAAGCGCCAAACTGTGGGCCGCCCATTTTCGCGATCCAGAAATGCGACGGGCTGTAGAGGCAGTCCACCGGCAGGTGGGTGACGAAGGTGCTGCGTTTGTAAAATGAAGTCGCGGGTGCGCTCATCGGGTCGCGGAACATCGGGCCTCACCGCGCGTGGTGCGAGCGCAATGTGGTGCCGACGACCCGTCGGCACAGAGCGTGACACAGAGGCGCTGCGCCGGGAATCGCGCCCGGTCATTTCCCGGAAGCCGGTGCCGCTCACACCGCTTGGCCCGACGGGTCGTCGGTCCCACGTTGCCCGCGCCTCACCTCTCGCTTACATCCTGTGCCGTGCTTTACTTCGATCACAACGCCACGCATCCGATTTCCGAGACGGCGAAGCGTGTCTGGATGGAGGCGGTGGAAAAATTTCCCGCGAATCCTTCGTCGCCGCACCGGCTCGGACAGCGCGCGGAGGCGGCGTTGCAGGATGCGCGCGGACGTCTCGCGGCGATCCTCGGGTGCGGTGCGGATGGGATCGTTTTCACGAGTGGCGCGACGGAGTCGGCGAATGCGGTGCTCACGCGATTTGATGATGTACTGGCGTCGGCGATCGAGCATCCGTGCGTAATCGAATCACTTCGGAATCGCGCGCACGCGGGCGGGCAATCTCGCTCCGCTCGATTCCTGCCGTCCACAACTGGGGGGATGGCGGAGTCGCTGCGCTTTGCCGAGGACAAGCCGCAGCTCGTCGCGCTGATGGCGGCGAATAATGAAACGGGTGTGCTCCAGCCGTGGCGTGAGGCACTCGCTGAGTGCCGTGCGAATGGCGTGCGGTATTTTTGCGATGCGGCGCAGTGGATCGGGCGGCTGCCTGCGGCGGGATTGGGCGATTGCGATTTTGTCAGCGGGTGCGCGCACAAGTTCGGCGGGCCGCAGGGGGTCGGCTTTTTGAAATGCCCCGCGAACTTTCCGCCGCTGCTGCACGGCGGGCCGCAGGAGGACGGGCGTCGTGCGGGGACGGAGAATGTGGCGGGCGTGCTCGCGATGGTCGCGGCACTGGAGGAGCGGGAGGCTGCGATCCGCAGCGGTGCGCTGGAGGATCGGCTCGAATGGCGCGCGGAGTTTG
>JBDSAR010000616.1:0-9300 GCA_039922035.1 Chthoniobacteraceae bacterium | reverse complement strand
CCCAGCAGGAGCGGATCAGCGCGATGTCGTCGGCGCACGTGGCGATGTGCGGCAGCCAGTCGCTCACCCACATTCCGCTCTGGCCGTGCTGCGCCCACGTGCGCTTCGAGGCGAGGATGGGCGAGTCAAATTCACCCATCGCGGTGATGACGCGCCCGAAGCTTTGCGGAATGGGCTTGCCCGCGAGTTCGTTCAACAGCGGCTTCGGGTCGAACGTGTCCATGTGTGACGGCCCGCCCTCCATGAAGAGGAAGATGACGTTCGTTGCCTTGGGCGCGAAGTGCGGCTTGCGCGGGGCGAGGGGATTTGGCGCCTGCGGTGCCGCGAGCGCAGCTTCGAGCCCGGTGCCGCGGAGCATGTCGAGCAACGCGAGAGCGCCGAAGCCGGCACCGCTGCGCAGGAGAAAATCGCGTCGGCTGAAGGCGTGTTCGCGGCGTCCGCAGAATGAGGAGGAGTCTTGCATGGCTCAGTCGAGGTAGAGAAATTCGTTTGAGTTCAGGAGAATGTGGCAGAAGTCCACGAGCGCGGCGAAGCGCGGGTCCTTGCGCATGTCCTTTTGCCGCGCAGCGGAAATGTCGTGGCCGTGGCCGGAGCTGTCGGCGTACGGGTTTGGTGAGGACTCGAATTTCCAAAAGCCCATCGTGTGCTCGCCGGGTGAGGGGCTCGTGAAAAGCAGATCCTCGGTGTGCAGCGCGGCGTCGGAGAGGCGCACGTCGTCAATCAGCCCGTCGAACAGTCCGCTCTCGCCGGAGGGCATGCCGCCGATGACGAGCGGCGCGTCGTTCGCGATGCCTGCGGTGACGGTGTGCGCGACCTGCACGGACTGCATGGGCTCGTCGTCATTCGTGAGATCCTTTGCGTAGAAGGTGATGCCCTTTTCAGTCGCATCATCGAGGTCCACGCTCACGGCGATGAAGTACGGCTTGCCGATATCAATGTGCAGGCCGGAGAAGATCGCCTCGACCGGCTCGGCCGGCCTGCCGGGCCGGTCGCCGCTGAGCTGGAGGACGAGTGTCTGCGGCTTGTTGCGCGAGCCCATGCCGGTGACGCCGAGCGACCAGCCGGGGTGGCCTTTGTTGCCGTCCCATTTTGAGGCGATGGTGCGCACCGTGCCGTTGGGATAGACGGACTTGATGTTGATGAATGCCTCAATGGTGAAGTCGCCGCCCGGCAGGCTTTGATCGTTCTGCACGACGAGGCGCTCCTGGCCGGAATCGGGCATGAGCTGGGCGGCGTTGCCCTCGCGGGTCTGCATCTTGTCGGAGATGAAGGAGGCGGCCTCGGTGTCGCCGGTGCCTCCTCCGCTGATTTCGGTCGTCTGCCGGGCGATGAAATTCTGCGCGGCCTCGATCGCGGCGGCATCCGGGTCGCGTCCGAAGCAGAGGCGGAAGGCATCGGTGATGATCTCCTTTTCCTCCGAGGAGTTTTCTTTCCGGAGGCGCATCGCGAATGCCTGCGCGCGCTCGAGCGACCACTTGCTGTTGAACATCAGCAGGGACTGCGTGGGTGTGGTCGTGGTGTTGCGCTGCGAGATGCTGGAGAAGCCCTCGGGCTCGTCGAAGACATCAAGGACGGCGTCGCGGTTGTTGCGGCGGGCCTTGTCGTAGATGGTGCGGACGTGGCGCTCGGGCTCGGCTCCGGGGCCGCCTTCGGGGAAAACGATCTCGCCGGTGACGGTGAGCATGGCGTCGCGGATCTGCTCGGCATCGAGCCGGCGTGTGGGCATGTGCCAGAGCAGGCGGTTTTCCGGATCAGTGAGCTTCGCCTGGGCGGCGATGGGATTGGATGCGGACTGCGTGTAGGTGGCGCTGGTGACGATGAGGCGGTGGAGCTTCTTGATGCTCCAGCCGCTCTCGATGAAGTCGCGCGCGAGCCAGTCGAGCAGCTCGGGGTGCGAGGGTTTTTCGCCGAGCGTGCCAAAGTCGCTGGCGTTCACCGCGAGGCCGTGGCCGAAATGGTATTGCCAGATGCGGTTCACGATCACGCGCGCGGTGAGCGGATTCTCCGGCTGCGTGAGCCAGCGTGCGAGTGCGCTGCGGCGGCCGGTGCTGGCGGCCAGGGGATCAATTTTCGCGGGCGCCTCGTCGAGCACGCTGAGGAAGCCGGGCGCGATGTCGCCGAGGGCTTTCTTTTTCGGAATGAGAAGTGGCGATGCCGCGGGGCCGACATCGGTGGCGATGGGCGCGCGCGGCAGGGGATCGGGTTTCTCGGCGCGGAACTTGTTCAGCTCGGCGAGGAGCGCATTGCGGTGGCTTTTCGCGGGTTCTTTCACGCGCGCGTCAAAGCGCTTGTCCTGATATTCGTAGTCCACCTGCCGCCACGCGAGATCCACGATCTGCTGCTCGTACGGGGTGCGCTCGGCGGTGGGTTTTGCGAAGAGCGCGCGTGTCTCCGGCGGGAATTTTTTCACGGCCTCCTTTTCGGCGTGCGAGCGGACGGGTTCCTCGATGTGGGCGATTTTTTCGCGGATGCCGGCGGTCTTCGCGGCCCATGTGGTGAACTTTTCCTCGTAGGCCTTGCGCTGTTCTGCTGTGGCGATGTCGCCGTCCTGGCTCAGCCGGATCGGTGCGAAGAACGCCTGCAGGCGGAAGTAGTCCTTCTGCAAGATGGGATCAAACTTGTGGTCGTGGCAGCGCGCGCATTGCACGCCCATGCCCATGAATACGTCGGCGGTCGTGTCGGTGATGTCGTTGAGCATCGCGCTCCATTGGCCGACGGCGTCGCGGTTGTTGTATTCGTAGATGCCGAGCGTGAGGTAGCCGGTGGCGATGTGCGCCTCCTGGCTTTCGGGCCACAGTTCGTCGCCGGCGATCTGTTCCTGCACGAAGCGGTCGTACGGCTTGTCGCTGTTGAAGCTCGCGATCACGTAGTCGCGGTAGCGCCATGCGTTCGGCCGGTAGTCGTCGGCGCGGTAGCCGTCGCTCTCGGCGTAGCGCACAAGGTCGAGCCAGTGCCGCGCCCACTGCTCGCCATAACGCGGGCTGGCAAGGAGCTTGTCCACGAGTTTTCCGTACGCGTCGGGCGAATTATCCGCGGCAAATGCGGCGGCTTCGTCGGGCGTTGGCGGCAGGCCGGTGAGGTCAAAATAGACGCGGCGGACGAGCGCGGTCTTTTCCGCGGCGGGTGCGGGCCGGAGCTTCGCGGCGTTCAGGCTGGCGAAAATGAAGCGGTCGATCGGATTGGTGCTTGTTGAAAAGCGATCCATTCCCAGCCGCGATCCGTCTTTCGGGGCGCTGAGGATTGAAGACTGTGCATTCACCTTCGGCGGCTCGGTTTTTACGACGGGGCGGAACGCCCACCACTGCCGGTCCTCATCCGAGATTTTCCCCCGCGGGCGCGGCTTCATCTTCTGGCCCGGCAATTCGGGCCACGGAGCGCCGAGCTTCACCCATTCCGTCAGAGTCGCGATCTGTGCGTCGCTGAGTTTCTCACCTTTGGGCGGCATCTGCATGTCCTCGTTCTTGTAGCCGATGGCTTCGATGATCAGGCTCTTCGCAGGATCGCCGGGGACGATGGCCGGCCCAGTGTCGCCGCCGGTGAGCAGCGCCTCGCGCGAATCCACGAGCAGGTTGCCCTTCATTTTTTCGCCGTGGCTGTGGCATTTGTAGCAGCGCTGCGAGAGGACGGGCTGCACTTTCTCGCGAAAAAAAGCTTCACCCTGACTCTCGGCGGCGGCGGAGATGACCGGGATCAGGAGGATGACAAAGGGGAGGAAACGCATGGTCTGGCTATCGACTCACAGTCTGCATTTGTTCTTCAGTTTTGCCAGCAGAGTGTTTGCAAACGCGCTGGCGGCGCGGCGCGCGGAATGGCACTCTGACGCGGTGCAGATCGATCTATTCAACAGGCAGCGCCGCATCCGCCTCGATGTGGAGCGGCTCCGGCGTCTCGCAGCCCGGTCGCTTGCGGAATGCGTGAGGCATTCCGGCGATGCGCGCTTTTCACTCAGCCAGCTCGCACTCGTGGAAGTCGCGGTGGTGAGCGATGCGGTCATCGCGCGTGTTCACCGGCAGTTCATGGATGTGCCCGGTGCGACGGATGTGATCACCTTCGACCACGGCGAGATCGTCGTGAGCGCGGACACCGCACAGCGCTGCGCCGCGGAGCACGGCCACGGCGTGATCGAGGAACTCGCGCTCTACGTCACCCACGGGCTGCTGCACCTGAACGGCTATGACGATATCGCGCCGCGCGACCGTGCAAGGATGCACCGCGTGCAGGATCGCATCTGGCGCGGCGTGCTCGCGGCTGAATTTTCACCCGCAAAAAAACAGCCGTGCAAAGTGCGCGGCAAGGCGGTTTAGTTTGGCACGAATCCCATGAAATCCTCCGTCATCCCCCTGATCATCGCCGCACTGTCGGCACCCGCATTGGCACAGCTCAACGACGTGGCGCCTCTGGACATGAAGCAGGTGCTGACCGGTCTCAAGCAGCTCAAGGAGCAGAATGAGACCAACCTCCGCACACGCCGCAGCATGGCCTACAAGCAGATCGTGACGGCTGCGGCATCGAATGACGCGGCCGCCGCATTTTGGACGAATGCCGTGATGGCGGTGCAGTTCAAGGGAGTGGACCACGAAAACACCGCGGTGCGTGACTGGCTTAAGGGGGAAGGCGAGGGGCTGAAGGCCAAGGAAGGCGCAAATGCCGCGCGTCTGCACCTCGTCTGGCTCGGGCTCACCATGCAGCATTCGGCAGGTGCGGAGACGAAGCAACTGCTCCCCGCCGTCCTTGATTTCACCCGGCAGCTCGAGGTGGACGAACAGGCAATCGGCCGTGTCGCGGAGCAGATTGACAAGGCCAAGGCCGCAGGTGCCGCCAAAAAACCCGCCGCCGCCAAGAATCTCGCGGAGGACACGCATGCGAAAAAAATGCACGACAGCATCCTGCGTGCGCCAGTCTCCAACAGCGTCGTGTCGCAGAGCCTGCAACTCGCCGACCTGCTCGGCGACGCCGGGAAGCGGAGGAAAAGGGGCGAGGACGCCGAGGCATCCCAATGGGAACCGGTGCCCGGAAATGTGAAAGGCATCTACAGCGCGATCATCCTGCCGGAATTCCGCGAAACGAAGGACCCGCGCCTCATGGACTATTGGGACATGATGCTGCGCAAGAACCAGGAAGGCCTCTATGCTGGCATTCCCGCATTCGAGGAACGGCAGCTCACCCAGGTGAACAGACCCGCGATCCAGTGGTCGCGCGCTCAGGACATGCTGCTCATCGGTCTGAAAAATCGCGCCATCACCGAGATGTTCAATCTCATCAAGGCATTCCCTCAGCACCCCGAGGCGGCGAACTGGATCGGGCAGCTTGAGTCCATTCTTTCTCCGGCCAACGGCGTGCCGGCCGCGACCAGCCAAGGCAGTGGCAGTGTCGCACCGCCGGCTGCCGTCCCACCGGCGACTTCGCCGGGCAATCCGCCCACGGCCATCATCGTCCCTGCCGCACCCGCGGGCGTCCGGTAACCCGACGGCGGAGATTTTCCCGACACATGCCGCGCATCCGAGGAATGAAGCCCATGTTCGCCGCGACCGGCGGCGATGTGCTCACCGAGGAGGAGGTGCAGACCGAGGAGGCGCTCGACATCCCGTGGAATGTGATCGTGCACAATGACCCGATCAACCTCATGGAGTACGTCAGCAAGGTCTTCATGAAGGTCCTCGGTTTTTCACGGCAGAAGGCGGAGATCCACATGCTCGAAGTCCATCTGAAAGGGCGCTCCATCGTGTGGTCTGGCGCCCGTGAGCGGGCCGAGGCATACGTGCAGGAATTTCACAGCCACCTGCTGCTTGCCACCATCGCGAAGGCGCGCTGAGCCATGGAAATCCTGACGACCGATTCCGGCTGGGTGTTTGATGAAATGTCGCCATTCATCGCCGAGTTGCTCCGCATCCTGCCTGCGTGCGCCGCGCCGGAAGACGATGCAGCGCGGAAGCGGATATTCAGTTCGCCCACCAGCGGCGACGAGCCGGAGGCCGACGACGATTGGCGCGAATACGTGGAACCGGACCTGCGCGAGCTTTTCAAAACGCATGTGGACGTGGTCACCGCAGATCTCCGCGGGATTCGCGCGAGCGAGGTATCACTCCATCCCGGATCAGTCCGTGACCGTACGGTGAAATCCTACTCCGGCCTGCTGGCAAAGCTGCCCAGTCTCACTCACCTGGGACTAATCGTCGGCGGGAGGCTGCCGCTCCAGCCACCCGAGGGCCGTCCCCGCGAGGATCTGGTGAAACGCATCGAGTTCATCAGGCGAATAGTCTCCGAACTTCATGAATTCGAGAAACAGCGGGATGTAGCCCTTGATCAGTTTCTTTCCTCGTTTTGTCCAGCGGACGGAGAGAGCACACTTCTTCCCCTCTCGGACAAACCAGGGCGCCTGCTCGATCCACCGGAGCGAAGCAAGGCGGTTCAGCACGCTCTCAAGCGGTTCCAGGCTCTCGGGAAGTTTCGGCATAAAATCAAGGAATCCGTGGCCACCGGCGATTTGTCAACAAACCCGCAAAGCGTGGAGGCATTCGCGCTCAGCATCCCCGCCGAAAACGGGCGTGCATGGATTCACACACTCAATCAGGCACGACTGGCCCTCGGCGCGCGCCACGATGTGACCGACGACGACACCGCAGGCCAGCGTCACCACGGCGGCGAAAAGGGTTTTGCGATCATGCAGATTGATTTCTACGGAATGATCCTGAGCGTGATGCTCGGGCGCACGGAACTTTAATGCTTGGGTTTCGAGGCGAATCACGAGACGTCGTTGCGTCATGAGACGGATGACGCGCGGGTTTTCTGGGAAGTGCTGAGAAGAGCGGGACGCAGGCTTGCCTGCCACCGATGGAAGGACGCGTGCTGATCCTGCATCGGGGAAAATTTACCCAGCCTCGTTCCCTCGGCGGGGGCGGTCGGGCGCGCTTTTCACCCATCCCTGATAGTGTCCTCCATTGCCGACTTAGAAGTTGAGCGTTGCAAGTTTGACGTTGTTCCCGCCGAAGGCGCGGTGCGATGCAGGACGTGGATTCACGAACCGAAAGGCCGCGGCGCGGGGCTTAAGACCAAACGCTCAACGCCAAACTTCAACCTAGCACGCTGCCCATCCCTCCTTGCCTTGCCCGCGTCGTCCAATCGCACTCTACTTGCCAGCGTTATGAACCCACATCTCGCCAAAGTCCCGCCCGTCCGTTTCACTCGATCAAGGCTCATTGTCATCGCGCTGCTGCTGAGCCTGGTTCCGCTCGCTTGGGGCTCGGAGCTTCGGCTTGATACCGTTTCGCTGCCGCTGTATCTGCACGGCGCGGAGGAGGACTCGCGGATTTCCATCCGTGAGGTTCCGTTCGTCACCTTCAACGCCGATCCGGAGTGGCGTTTCCCCGCCATTTCCACACCGTTCACGCCACCCGCCAGTGGCTCCGTCAAGACGGGCGATGTCAACCTGACCTCCCTGTATGGCATCACCGTGGAGGGCAACTACAAGGAAAAGGGACAGGACATGGTGGTGACGATCAACGCGTCCAAAGCCGTCCAACCGGAGGGATACCCATTCACGGTGGAGCAGGTGATTGATGCCGTAACCACGTGCGTGAAGCTCATGTATCCGCCGCGCCCGGCGGATGAAGGCAAGCTCGAGATTGTGATTACGCGGCCAGCGAAGAAGTCCCAGAAGGCCAAATGACCATCCAATGCGGATGACTCGGCTCCTTTTGCTCCCAATTTTCCTCCTCGCCACCGCCGCACTCGCGGAACCTCCGCTCTTGCATCAGCGCGAAGCATGCGGGTGTTCCCGGACAACAATGGCCAAGGCATTTTTTAAAATGTCTCGCCGCCGGCAGACGGCCTCCAACTCGCGGCGCACGTCCGCGATTTCCACCGCATGCGCGACGGCCGCGGCGGCGCCGCCGGGGCCGAAGATCTCTTTCCAATCGCGCAGGTTCCATTGGGAGACGCCCAGTTCGCGGGCTATTCCCATTTCTGCAAGCTCGGACATGCAATTAACATTCGAGCCATCGACTCGCGGCGCGATCAGCGATGGTCGCGCCTTTTTTTGCTCTGACGTCGTGCTGAATCGAATGCTACGTCCCGCCAGTGACGGTGTAGCCCTGCATCCGCAGTTCTTCAGCCAGGTCTTTTTCCATCTGCGCTGCTGCATCAAAGGGCATCGGATTCAAATGAGCGAACAACTCTGGCAGAAGGCGCATGCCGTATTTTCTGACGGTCCACGCTGACTTGTAGCCGTGCTTGTGGTTCTCGAATCGGTGCTCCACTGGCAAGCCGGTCATGCCCACGTAAAGGCACGGCTTTGATGAATCACGTTTTGGATTCAAGCGCAGGACGGAGGGATGTTTCAAAACGGCATCATCAAGGAGGATGACGTAAACATTGTGGTGATGCTCCACGCGACTCATGCACGAGTCACGGTTTCTTTGGCGTCACGTATTTTGCCAATTCCCTGAGTGCGATCACGCGGCACCCCTCCTGTTTGAGGTGTGCCATGTAGCTCTCGAACTTTGCGGGATCGGTGTTCACCCACGGATGCTTGATGTCTGGAACGCCGTGGAAGGTCATCACTGCGATCTTTCCATCGCGTGCGTGTGCGACTGCCGCCTTGAACTGTTCGAGCGTAGCGTCGGGCTTGCTGTCAAATGCCTGCGGCAGAGTGAGTGGATCATCTTTGGCCGGATCGAATGCTCTCGCGCCACCAGCACGAGCAAATCCGTATCCGCGTTCCCGCAGCAGTTTCACCGCCGCATCACTCGTCTGATACCCTGGGTAGCAAAAGCTCGTTGTGCGCGGGATGCCGTTTTTCACGCACTGCTGCTCAATGTATTCCACGTCAGCGGCCAGTTGCTCAGGTTTCTGCTTCGCGACGCCTGCATGGTTGCGAGTGTGGTTGCCGATCTCGAAGCCCGCAGCATCCAGTGATTTGATCTGCTCCCATGTCATGTAGTGCTCCTTGTCCTGGTTGAACTCGAAGCCTTCGGTGACGAAGAACGTCGCACCGAATCCGTATTTCTTGAGCAGCGGAGCCACGAACGTCGCATGGCTCGCGACCGAATCATCGAACGTCAGCACCACGAGCTTGTCCGGTATCGGCGCAACCGCTGCCGAATGTAACGTGAGGAGCAGGGAAAGGAGAACGGTGATGATCAAACGTGATGCGGTCAGCATGCCGACAGTTTACTGCGCAGAGTGGTTAAATTGCGAGCGCGAGTGCGCACGGACGAGAAGGAGCTGAGTCGATGAATGCTCGCGAGTTGCTGATCAAAGTTCACCGCGGTCACCAGATGCTTGTGGGGGAGGTGCGATCTG
>JBDSAR010000615.1:0-11092 GCA_039922035.1 Chthoniobacteraceae bacterium | reverse complement strand
GCACCAGAAGCATCCGCCTCCGACGACGATTTTCTGAGTGGTGGTGGGTTTGCTGGCAGTGCTCACGGCTTCGGCTGAATTGAGGTGTGGGATCGCTGCGAAAATCGCGGCGAGGGCGAGGAGGATGGGACGGATCATGGGAGGAGACTAGCGTGGAAATTTTCCAACGCAAAGCAGACAATGCAAAACGTTGCGGAGGTACAGGGAAAACCCGCGCTGTGCGCACGTTGGGGGTCGCACAGCGCGGGTCTCTCGAGGGAATCCTTTGGGGGAATTCCGGGGTAAATCGTTTAGCGCTTGCTGAACTGGAAGCGCTTGCGGGCGCCGGGCTGGCCGGGCTTTTTGCGTTCCTTCATGCGTGGGTCACGCGTGAGAAGGCCCTCGGCCTTCAGCGGGCCGCGAAGTTCGGCGCTGATCTGAAGGAGTGCGCGGGCGATGCCGAGGCTGACTGCGCCGGCCTGACCACCGACGCCGCCACCGGAGGCGTTCGCGGTGATGTCGTAGGTATTGCGGCTCTTCGCGATCTCGAGCGGCTTCAGGACCAAGCCCTGAAAGGAGGTGACCGGGAAATAGTCGTCGTAGGGGCGTCCGTTGATCAGGATTTTTCCGGAACCGGGCGTGAGGCGCACGCGTGCGGTGGCGGTCTTGCGGCGTCCGATGGCGGAAATGATGGCTTCGGTGGACATGGTAAAATGCGTTGCTTAGGAAACTTTGCCGACATTCACGGGCTGCTGCGCCTCGTGCGGGTGTGCGGAGCCGGCATACACCTTGAGCTTGGTGATCTGGCCGCGTCCGAGACGGGTGTGCGGGATCATGCCCTTGATGGCGTTTTGGATGAGAAGTTCGGGACGGCGGGCGCGGCGGTTGCCGAGCGTCTCGCTCTTGTGGCCACCGACGTAGCCGGAGAAGCTCATGTAGGACTTCGCGGTCTCCTTCTTGCCGGTCACGCGGACTTTGTCGGCATTCACGACGATGACGAAGTCGCCAGCATCCATATGCGGGGTGAAAATGGCTTTCTCCTTGCCACGCAGAATGTTTGCGGCACGGGCGGCGACGCGACCGAGCACTTGGTCGGCTGCATCAATTAGAAACCAGCGGCGTTGCACTTCGTTTGTTTTAGCGGAAAGAGTCCTCATGGCGTGAAAAAGGGGTCGGAACCTAGGAAGTCGCCCCCGAGGTGTCAACGGATATTTCGGGCAATGTTCGGAAATATCCAGTCCCGGCGAAATCCGGCTGCTCGGAAGCGTTGCGCCGCCGCGCTGCGTCTGCGATGAATCGCAAAACGTTTTACTTTCACCATGAACATCCTCCACATCGCCGCTCTCGCAGTCACCGTCACTCTCAGCGCATCGCTCCTCGCGGATGAGGCGAAGTTGCTGACGATCCCCGTCAAGGACATCGACGGGAAGGATGCCTCGCTGAAGGCATTTGCGGGGAAGGTCGTGCTCGCGGTGAATGTCGCGAGCCAGTGCGGGAACACGCCGCAATACGCCGGCCTCCAATCGCTCTACGAGAAGCTCAAGGACAAGGGCCTCGTGGTCGTCGGCTTTCCGTGCAATGACTTCGGCGCGCAGGAGCCCGGCACGAATGCGGAGATCAAATCGTTTTGCACCGCGAACTACAGCGTCACTTTTCCCATCATGGACAAGCTCCACGTGAAGGGTCCCGAGCAGCACCCGCTCTACAAGGAACTCACCGGCCCGGGCGCCGCATTCCCCGGCAATGTGAAGTGGAACTTCGGCAAGTTTCTCATCGGTCGCGATGGCAAGGTGATCGCGCGCTTCGAGCCGGACGTGGAGCCGGGCGATGCCAGCCTCGTGAAAGCCGTCGAGGACGCGCTTGCCAAAAAGTAGCATCGCATTTTTTCGATGAGCACTGCGATGAGTCTCGCGGAAAAGCAGGGCCAGATCATCGCGAGGCTTTCGCTCATCGAAGACGCTCACGAGCGTCTCGCCGCGCTCATGTCGCGTGCAAAAAAGGTTCCCGCACCCGATGCGGCGCAGCTCACCGAGGAGAATCGCGTGCAGGGCTGCCAGTCGCGCGTGTGGCTCACCGGTGAATTTGCAAATGGCGCGTGCCGCTGGCGGATGGATTCCGAGGCGCCAATGGTGAAGGGCCTCGTCGGCCTGCTGTGCGAACTCTACGAGGGCGCCGCGCCGGATGACGTCATCGCGTTCGAGCCGACGCTGATCGAAGACCTCGGCATCGCGAGGATGGTTTCAGGCACGCGCATCGCGGGGCTCGCGTCCGTGCGAATGCGGATGCGGCAACTTGCGACGGCATTCGCGACGAACGCAGCACGATGAGCGCGCCGCTGTTCGACGCGCACAATCATCTCCACGACGCGCGCCTGCTGCCGTGGCGGAGCGAATTTCTCGCCGAGCTTCCCGCACTCGGCCTCCGACGCTCCGTCGTGAACGGCACGTGCGAAGCCGACTGGCCCGAGGTCGCTGCGCTTGCCGTGCAGGCGCCGTGGGTGCTGCCGTCCTTCGGCCTTCATCCGTGGCATGTGAATGAGCGCACTCCCGCGTGGCGCGAGACGCTCCTGCATTTTCTCAACACGCATCCCGGCGCAGGCCTCGGCGAGATCGGCCTCGACCGCTGGATCGAAGGTCACGATCCCCACGCGCAGGCCGCGTGTTTCCGCGCGCAGATCGCCATCGCCGCGGAACGGAATCTTCCCGCCACGATCCACTGCATACGCGCGTGGGGCGCGCTGTGGGACGTCATCCGCGAATGCGCCGTGCCTGCGCGCGGCTTCCTGCTGCACGCCTACGGCGGGCCCGCGGAAATGATCGCCGGCTTCCTCGCGCGCGGCGCGTATTTTTCCTTCTCCCCCTCTTTCCTCCATGAGCGGAAATCCGTGCAGCGCGAAATTTTCCGCACGCTCCCGGCGGACCGAATCCTTGTGGAGACCGACGCGCCCGACCTTGCTCCGCCGCCGGACCAAAACCCGCGTCCGCTCGCGGGTGCGGACGGCAGGGCGCTGAACCACCCCGCGAACATCGTCCTCGCGTACGACGCGCTCGCGAAGATCCGCGGCGTGATTCGCGAAGAACTTGCGGCCTCGGTGGAGAAAAATTTTGCGGGGCTTTTTCTCGCGGAGAAAGAGTGCCCGCCTCCCCCCTTCGGCGCCTGCTGAAGTTTCGGCAGTGCCCCATTAAAAGTTGAGCGGTGAGCGTTGGACGTTTGACGTTGATCCCGCCGACGGCGCATCCCGACCGGGGACACCGGTTCAGAAACGGATCCGTCCGCAGCGCGGGGCTCAACGCCTAACTTTCAACGTTCAACCTTAAACACCAAACGAGGACACCGCCGAGGCTTCAGCCGCCTTGCCAACGCCCGGCCCGCCCGCTACGCCCGTGCCGCGCGATGCCGACCACTTTTCCTCCCTCCGAATACCTCGACCTCGGCCACACCGAGCACCGGATGCTTTTCGACAACGCGGTGAACGCGTGGGACGCGCTGCGGCAGATCCCGAGCTACCTGCAGTTCCGCCTGAAGCCGCAGATCCTCGCGAAGCTCATCGGCAAACCCTTCGTGAGCAGTGCCGTTTTCGTCGGCGCGGGCACCGTGATCGAGCACGGCGCGATGATCAAAGGCCCCGCGTGGATCGGCGAGAACTGCGAAATCCGCAACGGCGCCTACATCCGCGAAAATGTGATCATCGGCAGCGGCTGCGTCATCGGCAACTCGTGCGAATTTAAGAGCTGCATCATCTTCGACGACGCGCAGGTGCCGCATTTCAACTACGTCGGCGACTCGATCCTCGGCCACAAGGCGCACCTCGGCGCGGGTGCGATCCTCAGCAATGTGCGCCTCGATCGCGGCGAGATCACCGTCGCCACGGAGGGCGGCATCATTCCCACCGGGCTGAAAAAATTCGGCGCAATCGTCGGCGACCGCGCGGAGATCGGCTGCAATGCTGTGCTGAATCCCGGCTCCCTCATCGGTCGCGACGCCATCGTCTATCCCGGCATGCAATGGCGTGGCGTCTGCCCCGCGAACAGCATCGCGAAAGTGCGCGCCGAATTCCAAATCATCCCGCGTCGCGCGCCGGGTGGCGGACGCTGACCGTTCTCCATGTCCGCGCCTCCTGACTTTTTCAAAAACAAGCGCGTGCTGATCACGGGCGGCCTCGGTTTCATCGGCTCGAACCTCGCGCGAGTGCTTGTGGAAAAGGGCGCGGATGTCGTGCTCGTGGACAGCCTCATCCCGGAATACGGCGGCAACCTTTTCAACATCGTTGGCATCGCGGATCGCGTGAAGGTGAACATCTCCGACGTGCGCGACCGCTTCAGCATGAAGTATCTCGCGCAGGGGCAGGACTTCATCTTCAATCTCGCCGGCCAGACCAGCCATCTCGACTCGATGGAAAATCCCGAGATGGATCTCGCGATCAACTGCACCGCGCAGCTCTCCATTTTGGAAACGTGCCGCCATCATAATCCCGGCGTGAAGCTCGTCTTCGCGAGCACACGGCAGATCTACGGCAAGCCGCGTTCGCTGCCCGTGGACGAGGATCACCCGCTGAATCCCGTGGACGTGAACGGCATCAACAAGATGGCCGCGGAATTCTACCACACGCTCTATAACAACGTGCATGGCCTGCGCTCGTGCGTGCTGCGGCTCACCAACACCATCGGTCCACGGATGCGCGTGCGCGACGCGCGGCAGACGTTCGTCGGCGTGTGGATCCGGCAGCTCCTCGAAGGTCGCCCCATCGAGGTGTGGGAGGGCCAGCAGCTCCGCGACTTCACCTACGTGGACGATGTGGTCGAGGCCATGATCGAGGTGGCGGCGTCCGACGTCGGCAACGGCCATGTCTTCAATCTCGGCGGCCCGCCGCCGATCAGCCTGCGCGATCTCGCGGCGCTGATGATCGAGCTGAATGGCGCAGGCGAGTTCAGCGTCCGCACATTTCCGGCGGAGCGGAAACGCATAGACATCGGCGACTACTACAGCGACTTCACGCGCATCCGCACCGCGCTCGGCTGGGAGCCGCGCACATCGCTCCGCGATGCGCTTGCCCGCACGCTCGACTACTACCGCGCGAACATTTCCCACTACGTCTGACATGCTTGGCAAAAACCATCATGAGGAAGGGCTCACGCAAAGACGCGAAGGCGCAAAGGACGAAGGTTTTCTTTGCGTCTTCGCGCCATCGCGTGACCTGAAAACAACCTGCCGAGGCACCGCGAGGATCATTTTCGCAAAGCACGCCTGACGTGCAAAACATGAGGCCCGAGTTTCCATTCCAGCCTATCGCCGAGTATCGCGCGGACAAGGATGCGATTGATGCTGCGGTCTTGCGCGTCTTTGAGAGCGGCCACTACATCCTCGGCCCGGAGACCTCGGCGTTTGAAAAGGAATTCGCAGCGTGGGTTGCGGGAGAAAACAACGCGCACGCGGTCGGCGTCGCAAATGGAACCGATGCGCTGGTGCTTGCGATGCGCGCGCTCGGCATCGGCGCAGGCGACACCGTGCTCACCGTTTCGCACACCGCGGTGGCGACGGTTGCCGCCATTGAACTCACCGGTGCGGAACCGCTGCTCGTGGACATCGATCCCGGGACCTTCACGCTCGACCCGCAGAAGCTCGCCGACACGATCCGCGCGCATCCACAGCGGAATTTCAAGGCCGTGATCCCCGTGCATCTCTACGGACAGGCGGCGGACATGCCCGCGATCATGGGCCTCGCGCGCCAGCACGGGCTGCGCGTGATCGAGGACTGCGCGCAATCGCACGGCGCAGCCATCGCCGGAAAAACGACGGGCACCTTCGGCGACGCCGCTACGTTCAGCTTTTACCCGACGAAAAACCTCGGTGCCATCGGCGACGGTGGCGCGGTCTTCACGCACGACGCTGCGATTGCAACGCGCGTCCACGAACTCCGGCAGTACGGCTGGAAATCGCGCTACATCAGCGACACGACCGGCATGAACAGCCGGCTCGACGAGCTCCAGGCCGCAATCCTCCGTGCAAAGCTCCCGCACCTCAGCGCCGACAACCAGCGCCGCCGCGACCTCGCCGCACTTTACGCAAAGCACATCCGAAACTCCGCCGTCACGCTGCCGCCGGTGCGTGCGGGCGCGGAGCACGTGTATCATCAGTACGTCGTGCGCTCGCCGCATCGCGACGCGCTCATGGCCGCCCTGAAAACTCAAGGAGTGCCGACGGCCATTCACTATCCGCAGCCCGTCCACACGCAGCCCGCGTATCTCGGACGTGTTGCGATCGGCGCGAGTGGACTTGGCGAGAGCGAGCGCGCCTGCCGCGAAGTGCTCAGCCTGCCGATGCACCCGCAGATCACCGACGATGCCGCACTTTTCGCGGCGGAAAAAATCTCCCAATGGCAACCATGATGCAGCCATGAAGCCCGCGCTCACCATCGTCGTCCCGCTCTACAATTCCGAGGCGACCCTCGAACGCCTCATCGCCGAACTTTCCGCGCTGAAGGTGGATGGCGGGCACGAACTCGTGCTCGTGAACGATGGCAGCCGCGACAGGACCATCGCGGTCTGCGAGGCTCTTATGAGCACGGCGACAGTGCCCATCACGCTTGTGAAATTGTCGCGCAATTTCGGCGAGCACCACGCGGTGATGGGCGGCCTGCATTACGCTTCCGGCGACTTCATCGTGACGATGGACGACGACCTGCAGAACCCGCCGTCTGAAGTCATGAAGCTCGTGCATTGCGCGCGCGAGAGCGGGCACGAGGTCGTGTACAGCTACTACGACGACAAGCAGCACGAGGGCTGGCGCAATCTCGGAAGCTGGCTCACGAACCGCATGGCCGACTTCCTCCTCGACAAGCCGAAGGGCCTCTACCTTTCGAGCTTCCGCTGCATGAGCGCATTCGTGGCACGGGAGATATGCCGCTACGACGGCCCCTTTGCTTACGTGGACGGCCTCATTCTGCAGGTCACGCAGAATATCGGCCGCGTCCTCGTCTCACACGCCGCGCGCGAATCCGGCCGCAGCGGCTACACGATGCGCAAGCTCCTAAAGCTGTGGCTGAACATGTTTGTGAATTTCTCCGTCATCCCGCTGCACCTCGCGACGATGCTCGGCTTCGCAATTGCCGCGCTCGGCTTCATCTACACGGTCTCGGTGATCGTGGAGCATTTCACGCACGGCACGCCGCTCGGCTGGAGTTCGCTCATGGCCGCGCTCACCGTCTTCTCCGGCACGCAGCTCATTGTGCTCGGCATGGCCGGTGAATACATCGGCCGTATTTTCCTCACGGCAAACAAGCGTCCGCAGTTTGTCGTGAAGGAAATCGTCCGCGGCGGATCAGCGCCGGATATGAAGCCGTGACGCGGTTCAGCGTTTCCCGAAGTCCTCGAGGTATTGCTCCACGATCTGCTTCAGCGGCGGAGGTGAGGGGAGGCCGATGGCGATGGCGCGCGCGCCGTCCACGGCGACGGGCCAGTTGCTCACGATGCCCTGGATGCGCGCGTCGAATGCATCCGTGATCGGGCCGGGTTTTAGCCCGCGTTCGCTCGCGACTTCGCAGAGCACGGACTCGGCAAGCTGCGGCGTGACCCGGTGCGCGGGCAGGCCGACGGCGCGGTCGTCGCGGAGGCGGTCGGCAGGGACTTCGTGCAGCGCGATGAGTGATTCGATTACGGTGCGGTAGCCGGTCATCGGGTGGCATTGATCGCGGCGCACGGGCAGCAGGCACGGCTCGCCAGCGAGCGGCTCGCGGAACATGCCGCTGGCCCAGCTTGATGCGGCGGCATTCGGTTTTCCGGGGCGGATGATCACGGTGGGCAGGCGCGCGGAGCGTCCGTCGAAATGGCCTTTGCGCGAGTGGTCGTTCACCATGAGTTCGCAGATCGCCTTCGTCATTCCGTAGGTGGTCTGCGGCGCGAGCTTCGTGCGGTCGGTGTTCGGATCCTGCATGGCCTCGCCGCCGAAGCACGCGATGCTGCTCGCGAAGACGACGCGAGGACGTCCCGCCGCGGCGCGTGCGGCCTCGAAGACATTGCGCCCGCCGTCGAGATTCACGCGCAGCGCATCGTCGAAGCGCTCCTCGCATTCACCGCTGACCATCGACGCGAGATGGAAAATCGCGGTCTCGGCCTCGGAGCCGATGGCGGAGAAAACGGTGTCGCGATCGCCGATGTCGCCGATGATTTGCCTCACACGCGGGTCGGTCGAAGGGCGATGGAAAACGGCGTCGAGCAGCACGATCTCGCCGATTTTTTCCGCGGCGCTGGACGGGCCGGTGAGTTCGCCGCGATCGAGGAGTTTCTGGCAAAGCTGGGAGCCGAGGAAGCCGCCGCCGCCGGTGATGATGACCTTCATGCTGTTTTGGGGAACGTGATTTGCAAAACGCGCCGTGCCGGTGTGGACTGCGCGCCTGCTCATGGACAAGACACTTTCAGGACACAAGATCGGATTCGCCGGACTCGGCAACATGGGCCGTGCGAATGCGCGGCACCTGCACGAGGCAGGCGCGGAAGTCGTGGTGTGGAATCGCAGCGACGCGCCCGCGGAGGCGGCGGTCGCGATGGGCATGAAGCGCGCGGCGACGCTGCCGGAACTCTCGCGCGCGATCGGCGACGGTGTGATCTGCATCAACCTCACGACGACCGATGTCGTGGAGAAAGTCGTCTTTGGCAAAGGCGGCCTTATCGAGGGGCTGAGCGCCGGCGCGATGATCATTGATTTCGGAACGACGGGTGTCCCGGAGACGAAAGAGTTTGCAAAGCGCATCACATGGGTGGATGCGCCCGTGTCCGGCGGCCAGGTCGGCGCGGAGGCGGGCGACCTCACGATCATGGCGGGCGGCACTGAGGCCGCATTTCAGCGTGCGCTGCCGATTTTGCAGACGGTGGGAAAACGCATCACGCACCTCGGCCCGGCGGGCGCGGGGCAGGTGACGAAGCTCGCGAACCAGCTCATCGTCGCGCAGACGATTGACGCCGTCGCGCAGGCGCTGCGGCTCGCGGAACTCGCGGGTGTGGATTCCGCAAAAGTGCGCGAGGCGCTGCTCGGCGGATTTGCGGAAAGCCGTATCCTCCATCTGCACGGCGACCGCATGGTGCGGCGCGACTTCAAGCCCGGCGGCCGCTCCGCGCTGCAGCTCAAGGACGTGCGTCTGATCTGCGAACTCGCCGAATCGCTCGGCTTCAAGTCGCCGACCTTGGACAACTGCCGCGCGCAGTGGGAGCGCTTCGTCCACGACGAAGGCCACGGCGACGTGGATCACTCGGGGCTGTTCCTGCTCTACGACAAGGACGGGCAAACAAAGTAGTCGTGGGCTTCAGCCCGTGGCGCGGTCCTGCATGGAATCACGTGTGCTGCGTGTGCCGGACCCCTTCGCGCGCTGAATCGCGGGACTGTCGCAGTAAGGGGCGTTCGTTTTCCGCTTGTGCCCGCGTTGTGAAAATTTGTCCGCTGACGCGTCAGCGCCGGGGCGCGCCCTTTTTGAGCGAACCCAGTTCACCCGCCACTTCTGCAAAAGGCCGGCCACACTGGTTCTTCGGATCCGCCTTCGCCTTCTGCAGTTCCTTCAGCGCGTGGTAATCTTCCAAGGCCTCCTGCATCTTCACGAATTCGCGGTAAGGAATCACGGCGAACTCCTTCTTTCCGGCTTTCTCGATGATTTGTGCGGTCATGGTTTTATCCTCGGTAGGCTTCACGGCGATGCAGGATACGGTAATCGTGATCTTGTCCGCATCGATCTCAGAAAGAACGCGCCAGTCACCCACCCTCAGCCGGTATTCTGGGGTGAAATTCGTCAGCCGTTTCACATCACCGGACAGCCCTGCCCGCGGAGCCACGATGGCTATGGCAATTCGCTCACCGTCCCGCTTCGGGATGGCACGCAGATCCTTCTCGGCCTAGTTCCGGATTTCAATTTCGCGGGGCATTCGGTTGGAGAAAAATCTGCGGGCAGCAAACCGGGAGTTGGCGGGGCCCGCAAGCTGCCGTTCGCGCCTCGCGCCCACGGCGTTGAAGTTCTGTTCACGCGTGCATCACCTGGCCGCCATCAATGTTGATCGTCTGGCCGGTGATGTTCGCGGCGTGATCTGAGGCGAGGAAGACGGCCATCGCGGCGAATTCCGCGGGCGTCTGCCAGCGTCCGAGCGGTGACACTTTGCGGATTTTTCCCGCAGCCCATGCCTCGTAGTCCTGCCGCTCGGAGGGCGGAAGATTCGCCTGTCCTGCCTTCCAGACGGATTGATTCAGATCGGTCTTCACCATGCCCGGCGAAAGCGCGTTCACGCGGATGCCGTGCGGCGCGAGATCTTTTGCCGCGCATTGCGTGAAGTTGATGAGGCCCGCCTTCGCCGCGCTGTAGGGCGGGTCGGTCTGCGAGCCGATCTGGCCCGCGACTGAGACGAGGAAAAGGATGGAGCCTTTGCCGCGCGCGATGAGCTTCGGCGCGAAGGCGTGCGCGACATTCACCGCGCCGATGAGATTGATCTCCAGCACGCGCGCCCAGTCGGCGGGATCGAGATTCCAAAATGGAAATCCGAATTTCCCAGAGCCCGCACCGATGGAGAAGATGACGTGGTCCACCCTGCCGACTTGCTCGGCGAATGCGCGCACCTCGTCGTAGCGGGTCACGTCGCCGACGATATTCGAATGGCCGAGCGGCGGCGCTTCCGCATCACGGTCGAACGTCCACACGCGGCTTCCCTCCGCCACGAAACCCTCGGCGATCGCGCGGCCAATTCCATTCGCTGCGCCAAATACCGCGACATTCTGCTCTTTGAGATTCAGTTTCATGCCGGACTCTGTCCTCTTCCTCGCTTCGTTTGAAGGCGGTTTTACTGCTGCCGCTTTCGCAGGTTCGCCAGGGCTTTCACCGCGGAGGCTGCAGCCTGCGCAAGATGGAGGCGCATCGCCTCGGCTGCTCCCTCATGATTTCGTTTTTCAAACTGCTGCAGGATTCGCATGTGCTCCTTGAGCGACGCGGTGTGCACGTTTGCCAATGTGGTCCCGACCGTCTCGCGCATCGTCTGCACGAGGTTGCCGTATCGGGCGATCTCGTTGGCGAGTCGCGGATTGCCTGCGGCTTCGGCAATGGCGGCATGAAGCTTCAGATCCAGCCGCCAACCGGTGTCGGGCTTTT
>JBDSAR010000614.1:0-13386 GCA_039922035.1 Chthoniobacteraceae bacterium | reverse complement strand
ATCGCGCTGGCGCGTCCGCGACTGGGGAAGACGCAGGACACGATCGAGTCGAGCGGCGTGGACATCGTGCTCGAACTCGATGTCTCAGGCTCGATGCTCGCCGAGGATTTCACACTCGGCAAAGAGCGTGCGAGCCGCATCGAGGTCGTGAAGGACGTGACGAAGCGCTTCATCGAGGGCCGCCCGAATGATCGCATCGGCATCATTGCGTTCGCCGGGCGACCGTATCTCGTGAGCCCGCTCACGCTCGATCACGACTGGCTGCTGAAAAATCTGGAGCGCCTGCGCATCGGTCTTGTCGAGGATGGCACGTCCATCGGCTCCGCGCTCGCGAGCGCGGCGAACCGGCTGAAAAACAAGCAATCGAAGAGCAAAATCATCGTCCTGCTGACGGATGGTGATGAGAACATCACGACCATCCCGCCCGCGACCGCGGCGGAGGCCGCGAAGACGCTCGGCATCAAAATCTACACCATTGCGGCGGGAACGAATGGCACCGCGCCGTATCCGGCTGGCCGCGATTTTTTCGGCAACAAGGTCTATCGCAACATCCAGGTGAGCGTGGACGAGGGGCAGCTTCGCAAGGTCGCGGAAATCGGCGGCGGCAAATTCTTCGTCGCGATGGATACGAATTCGCTAAACAAGATTTTCTCGGAGATCGACACTTTGGAAAAGACCGAGGTGAAGCTGAAACGGAAGACGGACTGGAAGGATCTTTTCCAGTGGTTCATCGGCGCGGGCGCGGCGCTCGCGGCGCTGCACGCGCTGCTTTCGCAAACGCTCTGGAGGACGGTGCCGTGAACGGACTGCACTTCGCTCATCCGCATTTCCTGTGGGCGCTGGCCGTGCTGCCATTTCTCGCCGCGCTGATTTTCCACGCGGAGAAAATGCGCCGCATCGCGCTGGACCGGCTCATCGCGGCGCGCTTGCAGCCGCGGCTCGCGGGCAGCGTGAGTGTGACGCGGCGGCGATGGGGCTTTGCGCTGCTCCTGCTCGGGATCGGGCTTTCGCTCTTGGCACTTGCGCGGCCGCAGTGGGGCTTCACTTGGGAGGAGAAAAGGCAGAGCGGGCGCGACATCATCATCGCGATTGACACCTCGAAATCCATGCTCGCGACGGATCTCCTGCCGAACCGCCTCACGCGCGCAAAGCTCGCCGCGGAGGATTTGCTAAACCAGCTCGAAGGGGATCGTGTCGGGCTGCTCGCATTTGCCGGATCGTCGTTCTTGCAGGCTCCACTCACGGCCGATTTCGGCGCGGTGCGCGAGACGGTGCAGGAACTCGATACGGACATCATCCCGCGCGGCGGGACGAATCTCTCGGACGCGATCAAGGCGGCGGACGAAGCATTTGGCAAAGGCGAGAGCGAGCATCGGGCGCTGATCATTTTTTCCGACGGCGAGGAACTGGAGGCGGACGCCGTCGTGTCCGCACGGGAAAGCAAGGATCGCTTCCATATTTTCACGGTCGGTCTCGGCTCGGCGGACGGCTCGCTGATTCCGGTTCCGACGACGGGCGGCGGCACGGAGTTCCTGAAGGACGATCAGGGGCAATACGTGAAGTCGAAACTCGACGAGCCCCGCATGCGCGAAGTTGCGGAAGCGGGCGGGGGCTTCTACGTTCATCTCCAAAATGGCCCGGCGGAGATGCAGCAGATCGTCCGCGACGGCCTCGGCAAAATGAAAGAACACGAGACAGAAGCACGATTCACGAAGGTGCCCGTCGAGCGCTACCAGTGGCCGCTCGGAGGGGCGATGGCGTGCATCATCACTGCCATGCTGCTCGGCGAGCGGCGCAGGCAGGGAATGGCGCAGGCCGCGAAGATTGCGGCGGCGGTCCTGGTTTTTTCCGGCATGCCCGCCGATGCGCGGCAGGCGGGCATCGAGAAATTCGAGGCAAAGGACTACGCAGGCTCGCTGGGGGAATTCGACGGTGAGCTGAAAAAACGCGATGTCGCAGAGCTGCACTTCAACGCGGGCAGCGCGGCATACGAGCTGGGTGACTATGCGCGTGCGGCGGATTCATTCAGCCGTGCGCTCGGCACCGCGAAGCCGGAACTGAAGGGACGCGCGGCCTACAATCTTGCGAACACGCTCGCGCGTCGCGGGGTGAAGCATGAAAAAAAGGAGGACAAGCTTGGCGACCTCAAGGACGCGGTGAAACAGTATGACGAAGTGCTGAAGTCCGACCCGAAGCATGAGGACGCAAGGCACAACCGTGACCTTGTGGCGAAGCTCATCGCGGAACTTGAGAAGGAAGAGAAGCAGGACAAAAAAGATCAGAAGGACCAGCAGAAGGACGAGGACAAGAAGGATGATCAGAAGAAGGATCAGCAGGACAAACAGGACTCCTCGCAGGGCGGGAAGGACAAGGACGACAAGAAGGACGAACAGCAGAAGATGGACGGCTCGGGCAAGGATGAGAAGAGCGAACAGGGCAAGAAGGACGAGAAGGAGCAGCAATCCAAGGACGGCAAGGATGGCGAGAAGAAGGATTCGCAGGAAAAGAAGGACGGAGAGCAGTCGCAGCAGAAGGACGGAAAGAATGATCCCGTGTCCGAGAAGAAGAATGGTGAGCAGCAAAAACCCGACGACAAAGAGGGCGACAAGCCGAAGCCACAGCCGAAAGACGGCGAAAACGAGAAGCAGAAAACCGGCGAAGTGAAGGCTGCGAATCCGGGGCAGCAGGAAGAGCCCGGCAAGGAGGATCCTGCGGCCGAGGCTGCCGAGGCGGCGCAGGCGGCGAAGGAGAGCCGCATGACCGAGAAGGATGCGGCGCAGATCCTCGAGGCATTGAAGCGGGTGGATCGTCGCGTGCGCCTGCTCGATCCAAAAACCGAGCCGCAGAAAACCCCGAACAAGCCTTTCAAGAATTGGTAGCCCGCAAGATGTCGCGCCGCATTTTTTCCCGACTGCAATCCCGTCTCGTCACGCTGCTCGCGCTGCTGCTGCCGCTTTGCACGGCGCTCGCGGCGCCGAAGGTGCGCGGTGTCCTATCGTCGAACACGGCGAGTGTGGGGGAGCCGGTGGAATATGAGCTGATCGTGGATGGCGGCGAGGCTCCGGACAATGCGCCTGTGCCAAATGTGGATGGGCTCGAACTCCGCGGCACGAGCCAGAGCCGGCAGATGAGTTTCATCAACGGCAACATGACGAACCGCGTGAGCATCATCTACACGCTGGTGCCAAAGCGCGAAGGGAAGTTCACGATTCCAGCGCTGGATGTGCGGGTCGGCGGCGCTGTGCTCCGGACGCTGCCTGCGACGCTCACGGTCGCGCCCGGCGAGATGGTGAAGGGGGCCGGTGATCTCGCGTTTGCAAAAATCTCGCTGCCCAAAAAAACGCTCTACGTCGGCGAGGTCGCACCGATGGAAATCCGCCTCTATCTTGATGCGAACGCGCGCTGGGATTTGCGATCCATGCCCGCGCTGAATGGCGACGGCTTCACCACACGGCCATTTGAGAAACCGACGCAGCGCGAGGTGCAGGTCGAGGGGAGGACGTATCACATGGCGACGTTCAGCACGGTCATCACACCCGGCAAGGCGGGCAAAATCAGCATCGGGCCGGTGCCGGCGAATCTCGTGGTGTCGAAGCCGGAGCGCGGGCGGCCGCGCATGGGCTTTCCGTTTGGCGGATTCGAGTCGGCGCAGGAAATGACGGTCACTGCGCCGTTGCTGGAGATCGAGGTGAAGCCGCTGCCGGTCGCGGGAAGGCCGAAGGATTTTTCCGGGGCGATTGGGAAGTTTGAATTTGCGGCGACGGGCACGCCGGAGCGCGTGAAGGTCGGCGAGCCGGTAAGCATGAAGCTCACGGTCAAGGGCAGCGGGAACTTCGATCGCATCGGCCAGCCGCCGCTCGCGGAGCCGGACGGGTGGACGACGTATTCCGCGAAGCAGGATTTCCAAGGCAGCGACAGCGCGGGCACCGAGGGTGTGAAGACATTCGAGCTGCCGTTGACGCCGACCGTGAACAAGACGACGATGCCGGTCTTCGCGTTCAGCTACTTCGATCCCGACGCCGCGAAATATGTGACGCTGAAGAACAGCGCCGCTCCGCTGATCGTGGAAGGCGCGCCGGCGATCGTGATTCCGGCTCCCGCGGCTGCTGCGAACAATCCGGGACCGCCGAAGGATCAGCCGACGTCGCCCGCTCCGCAGGACATTCTCGCAAACCTGCCGGATATCGGCAAGGCGAGCGCGGCCTTCGGCCCTTCCTTTTCGCCCGCGGTTTTGTTCACGGCCATTTTTGCGCCGGTGCCGGTTGCGTTCGCGCTGCTCGCGTGGCGCCGTCGGCGTGGCGATGGAAAGCTCGCGCGAATCGCGGCGATGCGGCGCGAGCGTGCATCGCTGCTTGCGCAGGTGAAGAATGCGGGAAGCCGCGCCGATGTTCTCGACAGTGCCGTGAAGGCGCTGCGGCTCCACGCGCAGATCGAGGATGGCGGCGTGCCGCCAGATGCCGATGCCGACGCGTTGCTCGGCTCGCGAAAACTGGAGATAGAATCGGAGAAGACGCTGCGCGGGATTTTCGAGGCCCGGGCCGAACTGCTCTACGCGGGCGCGGCGCGCGAGTCGGATCGCATCACCGACGCCGAACGGGATCGGGTGATGGATGCGATCACGGATTTTGAAAGGAGCCTGAGGCGATGAGGTTCCCGGCGCGATTCACGGCGTTCTGCCTTGTCGGATTCTCATTGCTAGGCGCGCGCGTGCTTGCCGGGCCGGACGGGGATTTTGCCGTCGCGAACCGCGCGTTCGCGGAGGGCGACTTTGCCGCGGCGCTTCGTGCGTATGAGCGTTCGCTGGCCTCGGAGCTGCATGCGAACACGCTCTGCAACCTCGGGAACACGTGCTTCCGCCTCGGCAAGCCCGGCCCTGCCGCGCTGTGCTACGAACGCGCGCTCGTGCTGCGGCCGCATCAGCCGGAAGCCGTCGCGAATCTCCGCATCGCGCGGGAAAAGTCCGGCGCGCGTCTGTTTGAAGAGGCATGGTGGGAGAAGGCGCTGACGTGGTTTTCGCCAGGCACGGCGACGGTGATCGCACTCGGGAGCGCGTGGTTTTTCACCCTCGCTGCGGCATCGCTCGTGTGGAGGAAAAAAAAGGGGGCTGCATTTTGGGGTTCGTTGATCGGAGTGCTGGTCGCGGCGGGATACGGTGCGGCGATTTACTGGATGACTGGTGAGCGCGGGCAGATCGCGCTCGTGATCGCTGGCCACGCGGCTGTGCATCCCGAGCCGACCGAGCATTCGAAGGCGGGCGAGTCGCTGCCCGGCGGAAGCCAGGTGCGGGTGCTCGGCGAGTCCGGCGGCTGGACGTATTGCAAGGTGCCCGGCGGAGGACGCGGCTGGGTGCCGTCGTCGTCGGTGGATTTTCTGCTGCCCCGCGCGAAGACGCCCGGGCGCATCGGCGCGGCGGGCGCGGTGCTTCCATCGCTCGCGGGTGTGGTGCTCGTCCCGGTGGCTGCGGGCAAGGGGGACTGGCGTGATGAGATTTGGAAAAAGCCCGGCCCTTTCACGACGCTGCGGCCCGGCGTGTTCCGCTATGCATTCGGGTGGAGCGGGCTCACTGCGGCGGAGGCGGATGTGAACACCACGCTGTCGCCGGAGGGGCGTTGCGAGCTCGATTTTTCAGCGAAGACCACGGGCGTCGTGCGCACGATGTGGAAGATGGATGCGAAGGCCACCTCCTCATGCGAGCCCGCGACTTTCCGACCGGTGAAACTGACGCAGACCGAGACGTACAAAAAAAAAACCGTGACGACGGTGGTGGATTTTCTCGCGGACGGGCCGGTGCAGCACCGCTCGCAGGAGCCGCCTGAGCCTGGCGCAGGGGTGGTGCGGCAGTTTCGTTTCCCGCACGTGCATGATCTGAACAGCGCCGTGCTTTTCATCCGCAGCCAGGCGCTCGCGCAGGGCGACTCGGTGAAGCTGTGCGTGTATCCGGGCGGCGCGCCTTATCTCGCCGCGGTCACCGTCACCGGGCGTGAGCGGATGAAGGCCGCAGGACGCGAGTGGGACACGATCAAGTGCGATGTGCAGCTCAGCGGAATCGCGGACGACTATTCGCTCATCCCGCACAGGAAATTCAAGAAGGCGACCGCGTGGATCTCGGATGACGGCGATCGGCTGCTGCTGAAGATTTCCGCCGAGGTGCAGGTCGGCAGCGTGTGGGCGGAGCTGCAGAGCGCGGATTTTCCGGTGAAAAAATAGCGCCGTCCGCGGAGGCGCAAGGCGTCGCGCGATCCGGATCCACCGGAAGATTGTTTCCCTTTTCCACGGGGAGCCCCATAGTGCGGGGCTATGCCATTTCGCGAACTCGGGCTTGGGGACAACATTTTCAAAGCCATCCAGGAAGCAGGATACACGGAGCCGACGCCCATCCAGGCGGCGGCGATCCCGCTCGTGCTGGCGGGGGGCGATCTCATCGGCATCGCGCAGACGGGCACGGGAAAGACGGCAGCTTTCACGCTGCCGATCCTCGCGCGGATGGCGGGGATGATCAATGACGGCACGCCTCGGCGCACGCGCACGCTGGTGCTCGCGCCGACTCGCGAACTCGTGGTGCAGATCGAGGAGAACATCCGCGCGTACGGGAAGCATCTGCCGTTTCGCATGGCGACGATTTTTGGCGGTGTGGGTGAGCGTCCGCAGATGGAGGCGCTGCGCTCGGGCGTGGACATCATCATCGCATGCCCGGGGCGGCTGCTGGATCTCATGGACCGGCGCTTCGGTGATTTTTCCGGGCTGCAACATCTCGTGCTCGACGAGGCGGATCGGATGCTGGACATGGGCTTCCTTCCGAGCATCCGCCGGGTGATCCGCAAGCTGCCGGTGAAGCGGCAGACGCTCATGTTTTCCGCGACGCTCTCGAAGGAGATCGAGGGGCTCACGCACGAGTTCCAGCAGCATCCGAAGACGGTGCAGATCGGTCGCCGCTCGAATCCGGCGGAGACGGTCGCGCAGTTTGTTTACGAGGTGCCGGGGCACCTGAAGCCGGTGTTGCTCACGCATCTGCTCGGCGATCCGAAGATGGACAGCGTGCTCATTTTCTCCCGCACAAAACATGGCGCGGACAAGATCGCACGGCGGCTCGAGCAGGCGGGGATCAAGTGCGGCACGCTGCATTCGAACCGCTCGCAGAACCAGCGGTTGAAGGCGCTGAATGAATTCAAGGCCGGCACGGTGCGCGTGCTCGTGGCGACGGACATCGCGGCGCGCGGCATTGACGTGGACGGCATCTCGCATGTCGTGAATTACGATTTCCCGATGCACTCGGAGGACTATGTGCATCGCATCGGCCGCACTGGCCGCGCGAACGCGATCGGCGATGCGATCAGCTTTGTGAGTTCGGACGATTACGGCTCGCTGAAGTCGCTGGAGCGTTTCATCGGCCGCGGCATCGTGCGGAAAAAGGCGGAGGGCTTTGACTACAATCAGCCTGCGCCGCCGCGTCTGCCGGAGGCTCCGCGCGGACCTCGCGGAGGCGGGCGTCCGCAGGGTGGCGGAGGAAATCGTGGCGGACAGCAGCAGCGTCGCGGAACGGGCGGTGGCGGTGGAGGTGGGGGCGGCGGGCGGCGCGATGATCGCGGGCAGGTCGGCTACCGTTTTCGCTGACCTTAGCGATTCGGAGCAAACGGCTTGCGTTGGGTTTCGTGAGCCCCTATGCACGCGCCGGTTTCCGGCTCCCCCGGGTCGGTGACCTCAATCCCCACCCTTAAATCATCCCTGCATGTTTTTGCCACGTTTCGTCGTGTCCCTGTGTCTTGCTGTACTTTTTCTGAGCGGCATCGCGACCGCGTTTGCGGACGCAAAACCCGATGGTCCGCCGGTCGCGACTGAGACGCAGCGCCTCGCGGACGTTGAAGGCTACTTCTCCAACACCGCGCCCGGAGGCAAGGATGGCGTGGAGTGGAAGGGCCCGCTGTCCGGTCAGGCCGGGCCGGGGCACAACACTTGGATCATGGTCAGCACGGGCCTCGTGCTTTTCATGACGCTGCCGGGGCTCGCGATGTTTTACGGCGGACTCGTGCGGCAGAAAAATGTGCTCAGCATTTTTGCCCAATGCCTCGGGCTCGCCGCAGGCGTGACGATGCTGTGGTGGGCGTGCGGTTACAGCCTCAGCTTTGCAAAAGGCAACGGCATCCTCGGCGGGTTCGATCACACATTCTTTCGCGGCGTGGAATACGAACCAAACACCGCTTACTCACCGTGGGTCTCGCACAACATCTGGGCGATTTACCAACTCACCTTTGCGATCATCACGCCGGCGCTCACCATCGGCGCGGTCGCGGAGCGGATGAAATTCAGCGCGGTGATGCTCTTCAGCGCGCTGTGGATGTTCGCCGTTTATTTTCCTGCGGCGCACATGCTCTGGGGAAATGGCGGCGCGTTCAATGGCATCGGGAACACCGCGGGTGCGAGCGTGAAGGCGGTTGATTTTGCCGGCGGCATCGTCGTCCACATGACGAGCGGATGGTCCGCGCTGATCCTGTGCATTCTCCTCGGCAAACGCCGCGGCTTCGGGCGCGATCAGATGCCGCCACACTCGATGGTGCTGTGCGCAGCGGGCACCGGGATGCTGTGGGTTGGCTGGTACGGTTTCAACGCAGGCAGCGCAGTGGCATCAGACAGAATTGCCACGACTGCCTTTGTCGCCACCACACTTTCGGCGGCTGCGGCGTGCTGCGTTTGGGGAATCATCGAATCCCTGCATCGCGGAAAACCGAGCGTCCTCGGCCTCTGCTCCGGCGCGGTCGCGGGACTCGCGACGATCACGCCGGCGAGCGGATTTGTGACGGCAAATTCCGCGGTGCTCATCGGCATCGCCGCCGGGGTCGCGACATGGTTTGCGTGCGCGAAATTGAAGGCGAAATTCGGTTACGACGATGCGCTGGACACCTTTGGCGTGCATGCGGTCGGCGGCACGCTGGGGACGATCATGGTCGGCTTCCTTGCCAGCGAATCGGCCAATCCAAACCTCAAACCACTTTTCGCGACCGGAAAACATCTCTGGCTGGAGCAACTCAAGGCAGCGGGCATCTGGCTCGTCTGGTCGGTCACGGCGTCCGTGATTATCTATTTCATCGTGGACAAACTCGTGGGCTGCCGCGCGAGTGCGGAGGACGAGGCGCAGGGCCTCGATCTCGCGGACCACGGCGAGGAAGGCTACATCGAGCAGGCTTGAGTGCGGATGACAGCCAAATGATCGAGAGATCATTTGCAACGCGCGGCGCACACGCTTTTCTCCCCTCGGATGAAAGGACTGATCGTGAGTGTCGCAGTGTTTCTGGTGGCATCGTGCCTGCGGGCCGCGCCGGATGACGTCAGCGCGTTGCTGGAGAAAATCCGTGACGACCACGACGTGCCCGCACTGGCGGCAGCGGTCATGGACGAGGGGAAGCTTGTCGCGTCCGGCGTATGCGGGATGCGCAGTGCGGGGCGCCTGGTGGCGGTGACGCCCGATGACAAGTGGCACCTCGGCTCATGCACGAAGAGCATGACGGCGAGCCTCGCCGCGATGCTCGTGGAAGACGGGCTGATCCGGTGGAACACCACGCTGGGTGAGATTTTCCCCGACGAGATCGAGGAGATGAATCACGCCTGGCGCGAGGTGACGCTGGAGCAGTTGCTCATGCATCGCGGCGGTGCGCCGCATGAGCCGCCGAAGGACATTTACGCCGAGGCGCTGAAGCAGGAAGGCGAGCCGATGCTCCAGCGGTGGGAATTTGTCACGGGCCTGCTGCGCAAGCGGCCTGCGAAGCCGCCGGGGACGCACTGGATTTACAGCGACTGCGGCTACGCGATCGCGGGAGCGATGCTGGAGCGTGCGGCCGGCGAACCGTGGGAGGATCTGATGCGCACGCGGCTGTTTGAGCCGCTTGGGCTCAAGAGCGCGGGCTTCGGCGCACCGGCCACATTGGGCAAGCTCGATCAGCCGTGGGGGCACCACGGATACGAGGCGCCGTTCAAGCCCGTCCCGCCGGGGCCGGATGCGGATTACCCGCCGGCGCTCGGCCCGGCGGCGACAGTCCACATGAGCATCACCGATTTTGCGCGCTATGCGCAATGGCACGTCGCCGGCGCGCGCGGAGATGGCACGCTGCTGAAACCGGAGTCCTTCCGCAAACTCCACACGCCGCCCGACGGCCAGGAATACGCGATGGGCTGGGCGGTGACGAAGCGACGCTGGGCCGGGGGCACCGCACTCATGCACAGCGGTGACAACACGATGTTCTACGCAGTGATGTGGCTCGGGCCCGGCGAGAACACGTGCTTTGTCGCGGCCTGCAATGCCGACTGCGTGGAAGCCTCCGAGGCTTGCGGGGAGGCCGTGCGGATGCTGATCAATAAATACTGAGCGCACTTCCCCAAGGCGCACGTCCGCGCTATGGATGTGCGACATTCTTCCCAATGGGACTCACCACGCGGAACTACGACATCATCACCCGGTTCGCCGTCGGCAACGGCGCGCTCGTGTACCGTGCCACGGACAAGGTCACGCACCGGCAGGTCGCGCTGAAGCTGCTCGTGCAGGATGGAAATGTGGATCACCGCTTTCAAGCGGAGCCGCTGCTGGCCGATGCGCCGCGCCTCAGGCAGATCACCGGCGCGCACGTCTGCCAGCTCCTCGACGCCATCGCGGACGATGACGGCCCGGTTCTCGTCTATGAATTTGCCCAGGGCACAAGCGGTGCCGAGCTGGCCTCAAAAAAAGCGCTGGATGCCGCGCAGGTGATTGATGTCGCCGCGCAACTGATCAGCGCGCTCCGCTCCGGCGAGCGCCAGAAAACCCCGCACGGCGACGTGAAGCCGTCGAACCTGATCTTCATGGAGCTTCCGGGTGGGCGGCCATTCGCGCTCGTGCTCGACTGGGCGCTCACCGCGTACCGCTCGATCGTGGCGGATGACACGCTGCCCTTCCTCGCGCCCGAACGGCTCGGCGGAGCCGCCGCATCCCATCGTGCGGATCTGTTTTCCGCGGGGGCGACGCTCTTTCAGCTCTGCACGGGGAAAATGCTCATCGCCGCGAAGACCCGCACGGAGGCGGAAGCCGCGTGGCAGACGGTGGAGGTCGCCGTGCTCGCGGAACTGCGGCCGGATCTCCCGCCGAAATTCGTGCAGTGGCTCTGCAGCCTGCTCGAGCTTTCTCCGGAGAAGCGCCCGGAATCCGCGGTGGCCGCCCTCGTTACGCTTGCCGCCCTGAATCCGCCGCCGCCGCCGGTGCCGCCAGAATCCTTCCGGCCGCGCCCGGTTCTGCCGAGCGCCTCGGGCATCGTGAAGGCGCCGCCGTCGGACTCCAAGGTGAAGCCCGTCTCCGCGATCCGCCGGCCTCCGCCGGCCTCCGGCACAAGTTCCGCCGCCGCGAAGCCGGCCACAAAGATCGCGGCCGCCCCGGCGAAAAAATCGCATGTCGCGGCGACGCTCGGCCTGTTCGCGGTTCTGATCACGATGATCGCCGGTGTCGTGTGGTTCTTCTTTTTCCGGACTGTGGAGGAGACTAGGTATCCCGGTGACACGGGCGATCCACTCACGCGTCCCGCGACAGCCGCCGCACGCGCGCCGGCCCCGTCCGTCGGCAAGGACATCGGGAAACCAAGTGCGCGGCCACCGGCGGCACCGCCGACGGCAAAAGCCGCGCAAAATTCCGCGCAGCCAGATGCTGGAAAAAGGCCGAAGCCAAAACCCAAACGGAATCCGCCTACGCCGGATTCGCCTGCTCCGCAGCCTGCGGCGAAATGATCCGCCACTCGCCCGGCGCGAGATCTTCCACGGTGAAATTTCCGAACCGGCTGCGGTGCAGCCGCACGACCGGGCAGCCCTGACTCGCGAACATCCGCTTCACCTGGTGGTAGCGGCCCTCGATGATCTCCAGCCGCGCCTCGCGCGGGCCGAGCACTTCGACGCGCGCGGGCAGGCACGGCTTGTCTTCGCCTTCGAGCATCAGCGTTCCGCCCGCAAAAACTTCCGCGATGCCGGCCGGCAAATCCTCCGCGACTGTGGCCTCGTAAATTTTCGCGACCTTGTGCTTCGGTGAAGTCCAGCGGTGGACGAGTCCGCCGTCGTCCGTCACGAGCAGCACGCCCGTCACGTCCTTGTCGAGCCGCCCGATGCTTGTCACCGGCGGATTGCGCGCGAGCCAGCGCGGCGGCAGCAGATCGTAAATGGTCGGCCCCTCATCGGTGTCGTGCGAGCACACGCAGCCCGCGGGCTTGTGCAGCAGCGCGACGATGCCGTGCGGATGCTCCACCGGCTCACCGTCCACAAGCACGTTTGCGGGCGCGGCTTTGTCCGACGGAGATTTTGCAACCGTCGCGCCCACTCGGATGCGCCCCGCCTTCACCCACCCGCGCGCCTCGCTGCGCGAGCAATATCCAAAGCGCGAGAGCAGCGCATCGAGTCGCATCATTTCACTCACCCTCCGGAGAAAAAAAGGTGCCCGCGAAACACACGAAATGACACGAAAGGGGTCGGATCATTTTCGCGCCTTTCGTGTGTTTCGCGGGTCTCCTTCCGCCCGCTCACACGCGTTCCTTGAACGGCTCGAAGCCGAGCTCGAAAAAGTTCACCGAATTTTCCATCACATGCACGAGCGAGCCGATGAATGTCTCCCATTCCTGGTCGTTCACGAACTGCGTGTCCCACGCGACGAAGACGCAGTTTGGCGCGGCGTTCGACAGCTCGATGAGCACGCGGATGTCCTTTTCCCAGTCGGGAATCTTCACGTAGCCGAGCGCGCACGGCTTGTGGACGAGCGCATTGTGCGAGAACTGATCGAGCCATTTGTCGCGTTCCTCGGCCGTGTCAAACTTCGCATGCACGTGCGTGGAAAGGTGCGACACCGTCTTCTTGTCGAACTTCATCAGCGTGTAAAAACGCGTGAGCGTCTGCGCGATGATCGTCCAGTCGCCCGCTGTGCGCGCATTGCGCACGCCGAGCTTCACGCGCTCCGCGGTGCGGTTGAGCGTGCCGTTGTCGCCGAAGAAGACGCCCTTCAGCTCGTAGTCGAAAAGATCGTCCACTTTCCGCAGGTGGATCTGGTCCGGACGCAGCGAGAGACCGGTCTGCGTGTCGCACATCTTGGCCGCAAATTCGTCGAGCTTCGCACTGCTGTAGCCGAGCGGTGCGGGGAACGGCACATCAACGGCAACGCCAAAAATTTCAATCGGGAGTACTTCCATGGGCCGCGGACGGTAGCGGGAAAGGCGCGGATGCAAAATCTGTTTTTCATCCGCCTGCCGCTTCCCGGCGCTACGGGCCGGTCGTCATTTGCCATTTCATTCCCAGTGCCGTTCCGCTACATCCGTGCGGCATGGCCGCCCCGCAGACTGAAGTCGTCATCACCGTCGCCGGCAGGGAGACCGCGCGCTTTGTGCTCACGCCGGGCGACTA
>JBDSAR010000613.1:0-5857 GCA_039922035.1 Chthoniobacteraceae bacterium | reverse complement strand
TGTGAAGGCGGACAGGGTTGTAGAAGGTTTCGATGTAATCGAAGATCATGGCATGGGCGGTGGCGCGGGAGGGAGGGATGAAGGAGCCGAAGCACTCGGCCTTGAGGGTGGCCCAGAAGGACTCGATGGAGGCATTGTCGTAGCAGTTGGCTTTGCGGCTCATGCTTTGGGTGATGGAGCAAAGCTCCAGGCGGCGGCGGAAGTCGGCGCTGGTGTACTGGCAGCCGCGGTCGCTGTGGTGGAGGAGTTCGGGGAGGCTGGCCGTGGAGCGGGTGTGCAGGGCACGGTCGAGGGCGGCGGCGGGCAGGGCGGTGTCCAGCGATGCGAGGGTGCTCCAGCCGAGGATGCGGCGGCTTGCGGCATCCATCTCTGCGGCCAGGTAGAGCCAGCCTTCGGCGGTCGGGATATAGGTGATGTCGGTGAGCCAGACTTCATTGAGACGCTGGGCGGCGGGGCGCCCCAGAAGATGATTGGGAGCCACGGGCGAGGCTTTGTCGGCAATGGTGGTGCGGGGCACCAAGCGGCGCTTTTGCCGCACGCGCAGGCCGTGGGTGCGCAGGAGTCTGGAGAGGCGGTTCTTGCCATGCCGCAGTCCCTGCTGACGGAGCGCGTGCATGAGGCGCACGCAGCCATAGACGCCGCGCGCCGCGAGGAATGACTGGCGGATGCGGAGCGCGAGGGCGGCATCCTGCGCGCGCCGTTTGCGGCGCGCTTTGCGCCGGTGGGCGTGGTAGCCGCTGCGGCTGCAATCCAGCGCCGCGGAGAGTTCGCCGACAGGCAGGCCGGGATGCGCATGAAGAAGCTCTTGCATCAGCGCGAAGCGTGCGGGTGTTCCTGAGCAACAATGGCCAAGGCTTTTTTTAAAATGTCCCGCTGCCGGCAGACGGCCTCCAGTTCGCGACGCAAGTCCGCGAGTTCCACCGCATGGGCGACGGCCCCCGCGGCACCTCCGCCCGCCTGCTGCGCGCTGGCAGGCCCGCTGCGGCGCCGCCGGTGCCGAAGATCTCCTTCCAATCGCGCAGGTTCCATTGCGAGACGCCCAGTTCGCGGGCCAGTTGCGTGGCGCTGCGCCCCGACTCCAGCAGGGCCACCGCGTCGCGCTTGAACTGCTCGTCATAGCGACGCCGTTTTACTTTGTTCGTGTCGGTTTGTTCAGTTGTCGGACTCATTTTGCTTTGGGTTCTTTACCCCACTTCTGCTGTCCACCGAATCGAGGATGGATCACCTGCGCGAGGTAGTTGCGATGCACTGACCGGCCACTGACAAATCGCGCATTGCCATCCTTGAGCTTTTGCAAAGCCTGTCCGGGCGTCGTGGCCTTCTGTGTGGACTGGGTCATGGTCGCACGATTCGGTGAAAGCGAGGAGCAGCCGGAACTGGCGATAGCGAACAGAGCGACGGGTAAGTATAGGGTTTTCATGGATGTGAGTTGGTTACGTTTGGGTTGGTTGAGGTGGGTGTGAGTTCGATGACGAGGGCTCATGGAAGTCATGCGCCTCGAATCGCTCTTGATGCCGACCCGGCTGTCTCGAACGCATCGCGGTTTGCAATTCGGCGAGATGGCGCTCGATGGCGGCGAGGTTTGCCGTCACTGCGTCGGGATTCTTCCGGGAACCTTGCGCGTGCTTTTGCTCGTCCAACTCTGCGTGCATCTCGGACATGCTGTTCATGATGATGCCGATGAAGAGGTTCAGCATGATCATCGTTCCGAGCAGGATGAAGCTGACAAAATAGACCGTTGCTCCGAAGGACGCCGCGCCTTTCGCCGCGTGGAAGAGGTCGCTCCAGTTGTCGAGCGTGATCATCTGGAACAACGCCATGAGCGCGACCGACAGCGAGCCGAAGTGCTGCGGCGCGTGCTGCCCGAAGAGATGGATGCCGATGATCGCGTAGATGTAGAAAATGAGCGAAAGCAGCAGGCTCACATAGCCCATCGCACTGAGGCTTTTCAGCAATGCGCCGACGAGGAGCTGGAGCTTCGGTAGCGCGCTGACGAGTCGCAGCAGCCGCAGTGCGCGAACGAGACGGAGCACCGCGGCGAACGAACCGCCGACCGGCAGCAGGCAGAGCGCGACGATGGAGAAGTCGAACACGTTCCAGCCATCGCGGAAGTAGTCGAGCGGGCGGCGTCCGTGGGCGGTGAGCTTCAGTGCGATCTCGGCGATGAAGATCGCCAGGACCGTCGCATCGAGCGCGTGAAGAAGAGCGCCATATTTTGCTACGATGGCGGCGTTCGTTTCCACGCCCGCGAGCACCCCGGCGAAGGCGATCACTGCGACGATCATGCCACGGAACATTCTCGAACCGACGATGCGTTTGGCGAACTCGATCATGCAGTGCTTTTCAGGAATGCGCGGAGGTCGGCGCGGGGAGAGCCGCGGCTTTCAGCACCGGCTTCTTCGGACGGAGCAGCGACAGGATGATCGAGCCGGCGAGCACGACGAAGATCACGCCCAGCGAAACGTGGGTGTCGATTTTCCACGCCGTGTGACCGAGCAGCATCTTCACGCCGACGAAGCTCAGCACGAGGCCGAGGCCGATCTTGAGATAGTGGAATTTGTCCATCACTCCCGCCAGCGCGAAGTAGAGCGAGCGCAGACCGAGGATGGCGAAGACGTTCGACGTATAGACGATGAAGGGGTCCTTCGTGACGGCGAAGATTGCCGGGATGGAATCCACCGCGAAGATGAGGTCCGAGAACTCGACGAGCAGGAGCACCACGAAGAGCGGCGTGGCCATGCGGATGCCATTTTCGCGCACGAAGAAATGGCCGTCACGATACTCACTCGTGACTGGCATGAGCTTCTTGAACCAACGCACGAGCGGATTGCGCTCGGGGTGGATTTCCTCCTCGCGCTTCACGATCATCTTGATGCCCGTGAGGATGAGAAACGCGCCGAAGACATAGATGATCCACGCGAACTTCGCGATGAGCGCCGCGCCGACGAAGATCATGACGGCCCTCATGATCAGCGCGCCGAGGATGCCCCAGAACAAGACCTTGTGCTGATAGATCGGCGGCACCGCGAAGTAGGAGAAGAGCAGCACGAAGACGAAGACATTGTCCACGCTGAGCGACTTCTCAATCACATAGCCCGTGAAGAATTCGAGCCCCTTCTCCCCGCCCATGAAATGCCCGATGCCAAGATTGAAGAGCAGCGCGAGCACGACCCAGACGATGGTCCAGGCGATGGACTCCTTGAAGCTCACGACATGCGCCTTTCGATGAAAGACGCCAAGATCCAGCGCGAGCATCGCGAGGATGAAGACATTGAAACCGACCCAGAGCCAGACGCTGTGATTCATTGATGTGATGGAAGATTTTTCGTTGGAAAAATGGCGTCCTCGCCACGCCCGGCGGCTGCGCGTGAGTGAGTCACGCGCCGCCGCAACATTGGGATATCAGCGCCTGCGGGCGAGGACCCGGAGGGGATTCACTTGCCGGTTTCAGGTTTCAACGCGGTCCAATCCAGGTTGCGTGTGACGCAGAGGCGCTCGAAAATTTCGGCGTGCCGCAAAAGGAGCACTTCGGTGACTGCCGCGTCGTCGAGGTAGCCGACTTCCGGTATGTGGTCGGGCATCATGTCGTGTTCCTTCACGGCATAGAGCAGCACGAAGGCGGCTTCGTTCCGCGCCGGTCCGGGAAGGATTGCCGGGTTGAATGCGAACAGGCTCGCGAGGAACTCGAGTTGCCGGCCAAGCCGGGGATGTTCCGCGCTCAATGAGACGATCTTCTCGCGGAGTTCGGCGAAGTTGCTGGCGAGGCCGACGACTTCTTCGCGGCCGAGCAGCCGGCCTCCTTGTTCAACGAAGCGACCGAGATCGATCCCTTCGTCGGAGACATAGTGCATGTAGGCGGCGAGCTGCGATTTCACGCCTGGATTTGGTTTGTTCATGGTATGGACGCTCACTGGGCTGTGATGGGTTTCGTGAATGGTTAACTCCGCGTGCCAGCCGCGGGCTCCCGGCTATGCTGACCCGCCCTGGCAGTGTTCCGCACCCGCTGGGCGCGTTTGAGGTGGCGGCGATCGATCACCGCCGCGAGCTGCGCGATTGTCTTCTCGAAGGCGGCGCGCAGCGTGTGCTCGACCGCATCCGCAAGGACGTCCGGCCCGGGAGTCACCAGATGTGCGCTGACGCGAAACGGCGGGCTCGCCTCCATCCGGCGCTCAATGATGATGCGAGCCTCGTCAATCTGGCGTGTCTTGCCGAGCGCATCGAGCTGCTGTTCGATGAGCGCAGTGAATGAGTCGGAGGGAGTGTGATGGATATGTTTGATGGTAATTTTCATGATGGGTTTGGTTAACGGCGTTCATCCTCACCGGAGACTGTCGGTTTGACTATTACTCAACTACGCACGAACCATTTCAGTAAATGAAACCATCGCCCGTTCCCGAATTCCTCAATTATCACCACCTTCGATACTTCTGGACGGTGGCAAAGGAAGGCAGCCTCCGCCAGGCTGCGGAGAAGCTTCGCATCTCGCAGCCATCCATTTGCACGCAGATCCAGCTTCTCGAATCCGCGCTCGGCGAAGACCTCTTCCGCCCGAGCGGGCGCTCGTCCGTCCTCACCGAATTCGGGCAACTCATCTACGGCTACGCAGAGGAAATATTCACTCTCGGCGGCGAAGTGCTGCGCGCGGCAAAACAGGCGCCGACCTCACGCTCACTCCGGCTGCACGCGGGCATCGTGGATTCATTCCCGAAGCTCATGAGCTACGGCGTCCTCCGCCCGATTTTCGAGCACGCGCCCGCAATTCATCTCACCTGCCACGAGGGCAAGCTCGCAGACCTCGTCGCCCAGCTCGCCAGCCACCGACTCGACCTGGTTCTCGCGGACGAACCCGCATCTCCCGGCGGAGGGAAATTGTTCAATCACCTCGTCGCCAGCAGCGACATCACCTTCTGCGCCATGCCCGGAATCGCGCGCACTTTGAAAGGCCGCTTTCCACGCAACCTTCACGGCGCACCCGCATTGCTTCCCACGCAGAACTGCAGCCTCCGCCGCGATCTCGAAAAGTGGTTCCGCAACGTCGGGATCGAGCCGCGCGTGGTCGCCGAATTCGAGGACGCGGCTCTCGCGAACATCGTCGGCACAGACGGACGCGGTTTCGTCGTAGTGCCGACCTGCGTCGCATCGGAAGCGATCGAACGCTACGGCTTCGTCTCCATCGGACGAACGCATGCGGTGGAGACGCAGTTCTTCGCCATCACCGCCGAACGCCGCCTCACGCACCCGGCGATCCTCGCGATCACGACCCGGCCCGGCGGCTCGCGCGGAAAGAGTTGAGTCAAGCTGTCGGCATGCGTGGGAAGGTGATGCAGTGCATGGTCGAAGAGAGTTGGAGGAGAGGCGAAACCCACTGTCTTCCGCATGCCGTGCTTATCCCGATTATTTCCGCGTCCGGCGTCGCAGGAAGATGTCGATCGGCACCAAGGCTAGAGCGGCAATGAGGAACCAATTCGTCAATTCGCGCCGTCGCCGAGCGGGGTACTCTGCGCGCGCGAAAATTTCCCCCGGTTTCGGATCAAATTTCCCGTGCCCCGCCGCGGCGAGTTCGCGCAGCGGCGTTTCATTCGTTCCGCCCGCGAGAAATTCCCGCGGGTAGCTCCGCGTGTGCGCGAACGCCATCCCGCCATCCGGCAGATCCGGCGACGACACGCTCACGATCGTCGCCCCTTCCTGCGGCAGCGCGATGCGTGCGCGATAGCTCCCCGGCGCGTCCTGCACGGCGGTCACAGTCTGCGTGCTGTCATCCGGCGTGCGCGCGTGGATCGTGATCGGCAGCCGGTTGCGGAACGCACCTTCCGGCGTCACCGCATCCACGCGAATGTCGAGCGCATCGCCGCTCTCG
>JBDSAR010000612.1:0-3665 GCA_039922035.1 Chthoniobacteraceae bacterium | reverse complement strand
AACACCGGCGACCGGCCGATCCAGATCGGTAGCCACTTTCATTTTTACGAGGTGAATGAGTCACTCGCCTTCGACCGCGAGGCCGCGCGCGGCTTTCGGCTGAACATCCCAGCGGGCACTGCTGTCCGCTTCGAGCCTGGCGACACGCGCGATGTCGAACTCGTCGCCCTGAGCGGTGCGCGCGAAGTCTTCGGCCTCAACGCGAAGGTGAACGGAAAACTTTGATGGACCGCCAAGTCGCCATGACGCCAAGGGAAGAACCGGGTGACGAGTTGGACGCGATTGGGAAGGCGGTCGTGAATGCGGCGTTCAAGGTTCACACGGAACTCGGGCCGGGGCTGCTGGAAGGTGTGTACGAGGTTTGTCTTGCGCATGAGTTGACGAAACACGGCTTAAAGGTGGAGCGGCAGATCGCGCTGCCGGTGCTCTACGACGGTGTGAAAATCGAGGCGGGCTTGCGGCTTGATTTACTCGTGGAAGGAAAACTCATCGTGGAACTGAAGGCCGTGGAAAACCTTCTGCCTTTCCACAAAGCGCAACTGCTCACCTACCTCAAACTCAGCAAGCGTCGGCTCGATCTGCTCAACAATTTCAACGTCCCGCTCATCAAGGACGGCATCAAACGAGTTATTTGCGCCAACTGAACATGAATCACCGCCAAGACGCCGGGACGCCAAGAAATGCAGGCAGCGCATTCATTGATTCCCTGCCTGCCTTGGCGTCCTGGCGTCTTGGCGGTTCACCCAAATAGTCATGCCACTCACACTCACGCGCCGCCAGTATGCAGACATGTTCGGCCCGACGGTCGGCGACCGCGTGCGGCTCGCGGACACGGAACTTTTCATCGAGGTCGAGCGCGACCTCATCGCGGAGAGCGGCGGCTACGGGAACGAAGTGAAATTCGGCGGTGGCAAAGTGATCCGCGACGGCATGGGACAATCGTCCACGGCGCTGGATGCAGAGTGCCTCGACCTCGTCATCACGAATGCGCTGATCCTCGATGCGGTGCAGGGGATCATCAAAGCGGACATCGGAATCAAGGGCGGGCGCATCGTCGGCATCGGGCACGCGGGGAATCCCGGCATCCAGCAGGGCATCACGATGATCATCGGTGCGGCGACGGAGGTCATCGCGGGCGAAGGCTGCATCATCACGGCGGGCTCAATTGATACGCACATCCACTTCATCTGCCCTCAGCAGATCGAGCACGCGCTCGCGAGTGGCGTCACCACGATGATCGGCGGCGGGACCGGCCCGGCGCACGGCACGTATGCCACGACTTGCACGCCGGGCATCTGGAACATCCGCCGCATGCTCGAAGCCGCCGACGAGTATCCGATGAACATTGGCTTTCTCGGCAAAGGCAACTGCTCCACGCCCGAGCCTCTGCGCGAGCAGGTGCGCGCGGGCGTCATCGGATTGAAGCTGCACGAGGACTGGGGCACCACACCCGCGGCGATTGATTGCTGCCTCGGCGTCGCCGACGAACTCGACGTGCAGGTCGCCATCCACACCGACACGCTCAATGAAGCCGGCTTCCTCGAAGCCACACTCGCCGCTTTCAAAGGCCGCACGATCCACACCTTCCACAGCGAAGGCGCGGGCGGCGGCCACGCGCCCGACATCATCCGCGTCTGCGGCGAACTGAACGTGCTGCCGTCGTCCACCAATCCGACGCGCCCGTTCACGGTGAACACCATCGCCGAGCATCTCGACATGCTGATGGTCTGCCATCACCTCGACTCGAAAATCCCCGAGGACGTCGCGTTCGCCGAGAGCCGCATCCGCCCCGAGACCATCGCCGCCGAGGACATGTTGCACGACCTCGGCGCGATCTCGATCATGTCGAGCGACTCGCAGGCGATGGGTCGCATCGGCGAAGTCATCACGCGCACCTGGCAGACGGCGCACAAGATGAAGGTGCAGTTCGGCGCGCTCAAGTCACCCCACACCGCGCACGCCGCAGCGGACAATTTCCGCGCGCTACGCTATGTCGCGAAGACGACGATCAACCCCGCGCTCGCCCACGGCATTGCGCACGAAGTCGGCAGCGTCGAAGTCGGCAAACTCGCCGACCTCGTCCTGTGGAAACCCGCATTCTTCGGCGTGAAGCCCGAGGTGATTTTGAAAGGAGGCCTCATCGCAATGGCGAACATGGGCGACCCGAATGCGAGCATCCCCACGCCGCAGCCGATGTTCTACCGCCCGCAATTCGCCGCGCACGGCCGCGCGAAATTTTCCACATGCGCGACGTTTGTCAGCAGTTCGGGATTGGAAAGTGGAACGCTCGATTCGCTGAAGCTCGGCAAGCGCCTCGTCGCCGTGAAAGGCACGCGCAACGTGACGAAGAAACACCTGCTGTGGAACGACGCCACGCCGCACATCGAAGTGGATCCAGAGACCTACACGGTAAAGGCCGACGGGCGCGTGCTCACGTGCGAGCCCGCCAGTGTGTTGCCGATGGCGCAGCGGTATTTTCTTTTCTAGCGTGGGTGCATGACGCTCATCCACGCCGCGCTCGAAACGCCGCCGTCGCTCCCGCGCATCGCGCTCGCCGCTGACAGATTGATGCTCGCCAAACGCCGCTGGCGCGGCATCGCCACCGACGGCACCGACTTCGGCTTCGATCTTTCCGCGCCACTCGCCGATGGCGCGGCGTTTTTCGCCAGCGAGAGCGCCGTCTATTGCATCGCGCAGAAGCCAGAGCCGGTGCTGGAGATTGCGCTCATTCCGAGGCCCGCGCCGGTCGCGCGGCTCGGGTGGACGATCGGGAATCTGCACTTTCCTATTCAAGTCACCGACGAAGTGATCCGCGTGCCGGACGACCCGGCGCTCCGGCAACTCTTCGAGCGGGAGAAGATCCCATTTACCGCATGCGAGCGCGTCTTTGCGCCATTTGCCAGAAGTCACAGCCATGAGAGTGCGGCTTAGTTTCAAGTCGAAGGCTCAAAGACGCAAAGGAGGGAGATGCGCGTGCCGACGTTCCCACATTGGGGTGCTCCTCCACCTTCGAGTCTTTGTGTCTTCGAGTTTATTGACGTTCCCATGAATGCCGAACTCGCCTGGCTGCCCGCGCTTTTACAAACAAGCGATGCGCTTTTTCCCACCGGTGCCTACGCCCACTCGCTCGGCTTCGAGGAGTTCGCGCGGCTCGGCGGCGTGCGTGATGAAGCTGGCCTCCGTGAATTTGCCGAGCTGCATTTGCTCCCGGCATTGCGGCAGCAGGAACTGCCCTACCTTCGCTTCGCGCACGACGCAGCGGACGAGTGCGCACTTTTCGAAATCGACCGCGAGATCTCCGCGTGGAAGCTCGCCCCCGAGACGCGCGAGGCGAGTATCAGCGTCGGGCGCAGGCGGCTTGCAGCACTGCGGACGATTCATGGCGCGGAAAAAAAAATGCTCGCTGCGCTGACCGACGCCATCGCGCGTGGCAACGCGCACGGGCATCATCTCACAGTCTGCGCCGTGCAGGCGCGGGTGGATGGTTTTCCACTGGGCGCAGCGCTCGGTGCGTGGTTTTACCAGAGCTTGTCGGGCCTTTGCTCGGCGTCGCTGAAGCTCATCCGCATCGGGCAGGATGGCTGCCAGCGCGTGCTCCGGCACACGCTCGCGCAGGCGGAGGCGACAATCGCGGCTTCGCTCGACGTCGAGCGTGACGACGCGGG
>JBDSAR010000611.1:0-8978 GCA_039922035.1 Chthoniobacteraceae bacterium | reverse complement strand
CGACGGCGGCGAAGAGCAGGGGCAGGTTGATTTCGTGATGGCCGACGATGTACACGCCGCGTCCGCCGAGGGCGGTGGGGCGGCGCTGGACGTTTTCCGCGGGGCGGTAGTGACGCGTCATGTCGAGCGTCGCGGTGGTGAATTTCTCGACCTTGTGCCCGAGGTTGCGCGCGACGGTGAGCGCCTTGAGAAAAACCTCCGGCATGATCACGGCGCTGCCGACATTCAGCACGACGCCGCCTTCGAGCTGCGCGCACACGGCAGCGAATGTCTTGAAGTCGCGGTAGCTTGCCTCGCCGAGCACCGCGCCGTCCGTCGTCGGGTGCTGGTGGATGATATCCGTGCCGATGCCGATGTGGACGGTGACGGGCACGCTGAATTCCGCGCCGGTGGCCATGATCGAGAGATTCCTGTTTGGAAAAGTGAGCGCCTTTTCGCCGAGCGCGCGGCCTGCGCCGAGTCCGCGTGCGACGCCGTCGGCGAGAGCGGCGTTCATCATGCGGCCGGTCTCGTCCGCCATGCCGAAGCTCCCGTCGTTCAGCCCTTGCTGCACATCCTCGCTCGTCTCGCCTTGGTAGCAGAGCTCGAAGTCGTGGATCGCACCCGCGCCGTTGAACGCGACGGCATTCACCAAGCCGCGTCGCATCGCGTCCACGATGATCGGATTCAGCCCGACCTTGATCGCGTGCGCGCCCATCATGAGGAGGACAGGGCGCTTGTTTTTCACCGCCGCCGCGATCGCGCCGACGACGTGCCGCAAGTCCTGCACGGCGAGAAAATCCGGCAGGGCATCGAGAAACGACGCGAAGCTCGCGCCGGCGGTGTGCGGCTTGGCGAAGGCCTCGATGGCGACCTTGTTCGCACGGTCGGCGACCGGGTAGGTGCGGATCTTGGAAAAATCGAGCGGCGGAAACTCCATGCGTCAGTTTCCTGCCGAACCCGCGGGCGGGTCCTGCTTCCACTTGTCGCTGCGGAACGGGCTCGCGGGCAGACCGGCGCTGTTCACGAGATTGAGGTTGGGGTTGTCCGCCCAGCCATAGCGGATGGCGACGGGGTTCGGCACTTCGGCGCACGACACGATGATGTGATCGTGCTCGACCTCCGCCTTGGCCCAGTGGAAATTTTTGTCTTCGCCTGCGAGCGCGAAGCCCTTGATCGGAGCGCCGTCGGTCGTCTTCAGGCCCTGTGCGTTGCTGAGATTGAGCCGCACTTTTCCCTCCTCGATCTGCATGCCGCCGTAGAGAGGGCCACTGTATTCCATCTCGTGAAAATACACCTGCGCGAGCGCGTTGAGCGCGAGGCGGCGCCCGACCTCCTGCTTGTTCTTCGGGTGGATGTCGTATGCCTCGCCGACATCAATCGCGAGCGCCATGCCCGTGCGCGGGACTTCGAGCGTGCCGGTCTGCGCCTCGCGGATCTGTGCCCAGTAGCTGTCAGTCGGCTGCTCGAAGCGCTTCTGATAATTTGCGAGCTGCACGAAGAGGAACGGGAATTCCGATTCCTCGCGCGCGACGCCCCGCGCCTTCGCAAACTCATAGCGCCACGAGAGGATCATCGTGGGAAAAAGCTGGCCGTAGAGGTCCATGTTGCCGCGGTTGTTCGGCCCGGCGTTGCTCTCGCCCTGATACCAAATCGCGCCGCGGATCGTGTACGGTGCAACCGGCGCGATCATGCCGTTGAAGAGTCCGCTCGGCGCGCCATTCAACGAGTCCGGTCCTTCGGGAGCGCGAGGTCCGCGCGGTGCAGGCTTGCCCTCGGCCTTCGCCTTTTCCGTGGCTTCCTTGAGCGCGGCCATCTGCTTGTCGTAGGCCTCCTTTGCGGCGGGATATGCGGCCATCTTCTTCTTCCAGTGATCGCCGAATTTTGCGTTCGACTGCATTCCGCTCTCGGGAATCCACGTCTCGACCGGAGTGCCGCCCCACGAGGTGTGGATGAGGCCGACGGGCATTTTCAATTTCTGATGCAGCTCGCGCATGAAAAAATATCCGACTGCGCTGAAGTGGCCCGCAGTCTCCGGCGTCGCGACTTCCCATTTGCCCGTGCAGTCGGCGAGCGGTGTCTTGCTGCCGTTTTTCGTCACGGTGAAAACGCGGATGTCCGGAAATTTCGCGTCCGCGATTTCCTTCTCGGAGTTCATCGCGCTCTTCACGGCCATCTCCATGTTCGACTGCCCGCTCGCCACCCACACTTCGCCGATGGCGACGTTTTCAATCGTGAATGTGTTCCTGCCCGCGATGGTCATCTCTTTGCCCGAACCCGGCGCGAGGCCTTCGAGCTTCACGCTCCACTTTCCATTTTCATCGGCGGTGGTGCCAACCTTCTTGTCGCCGAGCGTCACGGTCACTTTTTCGCCGGCATCGGCGGTGCCCCAGACGTTCGCTTTCGAGTCCTGGAGCAGCACCATGTTGTCGCTGATGAGCGCGGGGAGTTTCACATCGGCGAATGCTGCAACGGAGCAGCCGAGGAATGCGGCGAGGGCAGGGGAGAGGCGTGTTTTCATGGGAAAGGGTGGGGAGATTGGCGGAGTCGCGCGCGCGCGGCAAGCCCGCTACGGTGACGGTTTTGCAAGCGGCAGACGGATGCACGCGGCCTCGCGATCATTGCGCACCAGGAGCAGGTCGCCGCTCAGTGCGATGGGATTCCACGTCTTCTCGTCAAAGACGCGGAAGCGCGCGAGTTCGTTCGCCGCCTCGGGGGTGGGACGCAGGAGGACGATTTCGCCGGGGATTTCCGTCATCTGCAGATAGTGTTCACCGATCAGCAGGCCCTGACCGTGGCCGTAGCGTCCGTCCTTCCAGCGCACCTTGCCGTCTGCGAGATCGAGGCATGCGAAGATGCCGTCGCTCACGCCATACACGAAGCCGCCGCGCTCGACGGGGTTGGAAAATTTTGCCTGGAACTTGATCGATCTCCAAACCTCGGACGCCGCGAGTCTGCCATCTGCGCCCGGCGCAATTTCGATCAGCGCGCCACCGACGCCGTAGCCGCTGGAGAGAAACAGACGGTTCGCGCCGACGGGAATGGGGCGCGCGACGTGGGGCATTCCCTTTCCCCACTTGTGCTCCCAGAGCACTTCGCCCGTCGCGGGATCATGCGCGGTGATTGCGTCGGTGTTGAACATCACGATCTGCGGCCTGCCTGCGAGTGTGCAGAAAAATGGCGAGCTGTAATTGATCGGGCGATTGCCGCCATGCCACGCGGGAGCGCCGGTCGCCGCATCGTATGCAAGCAGCGAGTTGCCGTCCTTGCCACCCGCGCTTACGATCACTTTTCCGCCGTGCAAAAGCGGTGACGAGGCGAAGCCCCACATCGGGAAAGTGCCGCTGGCTTCCGCCCCGGCGTGATCATCCGCACCCTTGTTTTCCGATGTCACGGTGGGTGAAATCTGAATGCCGGCATCCTTCGTCACTTCGCGGGTCCAGACTGGTTTTCCACTCTCGAGTTCGAGGCAGCGCAGCGTGCCCATCGCGCCGAGTGTGAAGACGCGGGTGCCCTGCACCGTCGGTGTGGTGCGCGGACCTTCGCCGGCGATGCTGGCGTGGTAGTGCCCGGCGTTTGCGGTGCTCCACATCAGCTTGCCCGTGGAAATGTGGCGGCACGTCACGAGTTCCTCCTCACCCTGCTGTTCCAGGGTGAGAGCGCGGTCACCCACGATCGCAAAGCCCGACCAAGCCGCGCCCACGGGTACACGCCAGAGGATCTGCGGCGGATGATTTTTCCAGTCTGGATCGAGCGCCGGTCCGGCGAGCCGCGAGTCGCGGTTCGGTCCGAAGAGCTGCGGGAAATCCGCGCGCCGTGCCATTGTGGACTTGCCGCCGAGCACCTCGGACACGCCACTTTTCGCGAAGCGAAACTCGAAGAGCGGCACGAAATCACCGGTCATGCCGCGATGCCGGAAAAGCAGAGGGAACAGCGCGCACACCGCGAGCGGCGCGAGTCGCTGCCGCCACGGTGCGCGTGAAAAAAACAGCCACCACACGAGCAGCAGCGCCACGGTGCCGAGGACGGTCGCGAGTTGCGCGAGGGTGCGTGCCTGCTCGTAAGGCCAGACATCCAGCAGGCGCATCGCTGCGAACACGATCACTCCGAGGATCGCGATGGCGACGCCTGGACGCCAGCGGATGGTTTTTGTCGCGCTCACGATCCGGCTGCGGTGAAGGTCACCGGGAATCCCTGCGCATTTTCCTGCGCCCCGACAGCACCGGACGCGGCGGCCGGCAGGGTCGCGGCGAGCGGAGCAATGAGGAGGCGACGCATGGGTCTGCGCGATCTATGGAGTGCCGCATGGCGCGTCAATCGCGCGCATCGCCGGGAGTACGTCGCCACAGCCACGACGAACATCGATCACTTGGCGGCGGTGCGCTCGGCGAGGATGAGGAGGGAGTTCGCGGGTTCGTGCTGGTAGCCGAAACCGAACGGGATGGGCTGCGCGGGTGCGGCGCTCACGGCGGCCTTCAGGTCCGGTTCGGCGTGTTGCTTGAAGAGGCCGATCGGCTGGGCGTTGTGGCCCCAGAAACGGAGCGTCCACTTGTCCTTTGAAAACTTGCGAAAGGGAATGCCGCTGGTGTCCTGCACCACGGCATTGCTGTGCTCGAGCACCCACTCGTTGATGACCGAGAATGCCCCCACGTGCGGCAGATAGCTCGCGGCCTTCAGCAGGCTCCGGCCGGTGCCGAGTGTCTCGCAGAATTTCAGCACGCCACCGTGAATCTTCAGCCCGCCGTTCGAGAGGTCGCCGTAGAAATAATACAGCGTCTGCTCGGGCTCCTCGCCGGTGCGGAATCTGATCCGCACGCCGGGCGAGCCGACCTGCGTCTGTTCATCGGAAGAGATCGCGCCGGTGTCATCGCAACGCACCGTCTCCACTTCGCTGATGCGCGCACCTTCGCGGGCGAGGATGAATTCCAGCACCGGGAGGATACCGGGGATGTGGCGTTGCACGACGTCCTTCCTGAGTTCCTTCGTGATGAAAAAGCTGAAGTCCAGCAGCGAGCTGATCGAATTGCGGAAGGTCGAGAGTGCGCCGGCAAGTTCTCCGGGCTTGATGCGCGCGGGGTCCGGCTGGCTGCCGACGGGTTCGCGCGCGCAGAGCACGTAGGTCTTCGCCTTTGGGAAGAGCGCGTGCGCATAGAGAAAGTCGGCGCCGCTGAAAAAATAGAACACCGGCGAATCCGCCGTGCAGGTTTCGCCGAGCGCCGCGGGAGCCCATTCGCGGACTTTCGTGAGCCGGTGGCGTTCGCTGTTGGTCCACGCCGCATCCACTGCGGCGGCGTGATTTTTCCAAGCGGGCAGCAGCGTGGAAACCTTCAGCGCCTCATCCTGCGGCGGCAGCCCGGCGAGCCAGCGCGCCGTGTCGTCGGCCTTTGTCGCGGAAGCGGGTTGCGGGGACTCGGGCTTCGCGGCGGGTTTTTCAGATGGTGCCGCGGCATTCTGAGCCTGCGTGGGCGCGAGGCTGGCGAATGCGAGGCAAGCAAGGAAGATTTTTGGCGGGAGGAAGGAGTTGCAGGTGCGGGCGGATGCCGCGGTCTTGGAAAGGTGCATGCGGCTCGAACCATTGACCGCGAGCGGGGACTCCTTCAAGCGCGAAGCTGCGGAGGTGGATTTTCGGAACGCGCCCTCCTACCGGGGTCCCGTCACGCGTCCGCTTTGCCAGCGCGCTGCCCGGAAAAATGGAAGATGATCAGTCCAGCGAGGAGGGTGCCGAGGCCGGCCAGGGATTCGACAGGCTTGTCCCGGAAAACGTTCCAGAGCATCCAGCCGTTCACGGCGAGGAAGACGATGGGCGTGACCGGGTAGCCCCATGCGCGCACGGGACGCGGGAGATGCGGCTCGCGGACGCGCAGCACGAAGACGCCGAGCACGACGAGCGCGGAGCAGAGCGTGATCGTGAACTGCACATAGGTGAGCACCTTTTGGAATGTCCCCGTGGAGAGCATGAGCGCGACGATGGCGGTCTGCGCGAGCGTCGCGTAAATCGGGATGCCGCCCGCGCTCAGCCGTGCAAAGGGGCGCAGCACGCGGCTGTCCTCACCCATCGTGGCGAAGACGCGCGGGCCGACCCACTGCATCGAGCCGATGTTGGCGAGCAGGCCGATGGCGATGAGTGCCGCCATCCATTTTCCGCCGATGGCGCCGAAGATGTGCGTGCCGGCGATGAGGCCCACCTCGTTCTGGCCGCTGAGTTCCGCGGCAGGCGCGGCGCGGAGGAAAATCGCGTTCAGTGCGATATAGAGCACGGTGACGATGACGGTGCCGAGCGCCATCGAGAGGGGGACGTTGCGCGAGGGATTGCGCACTTCACCGGTCACGTAGGTCGAGGCATTCCAGCCCGCGTATGCGAACATCACGTAGATCAGACTCGTGGCGAAGCCGGGGCTGAACAGGCGCATCGTGTCACCAGCCTGCGGGGCGAGCGCGCTGCCATGCGGTGGCACGAGAAGGCCCGCGCCGAGAAAGACGAGGATGGCGAGAAAGGAGATCGAGGTCGCCGAATTTTGAAACCACTGGCGCAACCGGGGGCTCGCGAGCATCGCAAAGGTGACGAGCGCGAGCGCGCCGAAGGCCAGAGGCATTTCGCCGAGCGAGGCATTGATCCCGTGGATGTATTTTCCAAACGCCATCGCCGCGAGGGCCACGGGCGCTGCGAAGCCCGCGGTGATCGAGGCCCAGCCTGCGAGGAATCCGATGGAGGGATGGAAGACGCGCGCGAGAAAATTATATTCGCCGCCCGAGCGTGGGAGTGCCGCCGCGAGTTCCGCATACGCGACGCCGCCGCAGAACGCGCACACACCGCCGACGAGCCAGAGCATGAGGATAACGAACGGCGTGAGATTCCCGTCGCCGGCAAATCCGACCCTCGTCGCAAGCTGATAGCCGAGGCTCGTGAAGACGCCGGTGCCGACCATGTTCGCCACGACGAGACACGTCGCCGTGTACAGGGACATGGTGCGGAGTTTTCCTTGGGACATGGGCGCGAAGGCTTCATTAACGCGGGAATGAACGCGAGGACGAATGAGGCCTGCCAGTCATCGCTCCGTCACCCGATGCGGCGCTGCATTTTTTCCGCGTGAACCCTCCGCCATCCGTGCGCTATCACTCGTTCCATGCACCGTCTCCTCGCGCTCGTCCTCGTCACTTTCACCCTCACGGAAGCGCATGCGCTCAGCGATCGCGAACTCGCCTCCATCGGCCAGCGCGTCTGGCAGAACGAATGCGGCGGCACGCGCGACGGACTCACGTCGTGGAATTCCGGCGAGGATTTCGCATCGCTCGGCATCGGCCATTTCATCTGGTATCCGAAAGGCGAGCGCGGCCCTTTTGAGGAAAGCTTTCCGGGACTCGTCCGCTTTTTTGTCGCGAATGGTGTGAAAGTTCCAGCGTGGCTGAAGTCCGGCGGGCCCTGCCCGTGGCGCACGCGTGCGGAATTTCAGGTCGCGGCAAAAGGCAGGCAGATGGCCGAGCTGCGCGACCTGCTCGCAACCACGGTCCCTTTGCAGAGCCGCTTCCTCGCGCAGCGCATGGAAAGCGCGCTGCCGAAGCTCCTCGCCGCGACATCCGCGAGCCGCCGCGCGCATGTGAAGAAGCAGTTTGAAAGATTGGCATCGAGCGGGAAGGGGACGTTCGCGCTGATTGATTACGTGAATTTCAAGGGCGAGGGCACGAACCTCGCCGAGCGCTACAACGGCCGCGGCTGGGGTCTGCTCCAAGTCATCGAGACGATGGAGGACGAGAGCCCCGCTGTGGAGTTCTTCGCCTCCGCCGCCGCGCGCGTTCTCTCGCAGCGCGTGAAGAATTCCCCGCCCGAGCGCGACGAGGCCAAGTGGCTCCCCGGCTGGGTCCGTCGCGTCGAGGCCTACGCGCGATAGCAGGAGCATCGCGCCAGGTTTGTCTCCTGCCGGATCGCCGTGTCTTCGCGCTTTCCGTGCGGTCACGGGCCCGCCATTTTCCGGGCACTGTATGAAAGTCATCCGTTGCGCCAAGCTCGCTCTGCCCATTGATGCGCCGCCGCTCCGGGCGGAAGTCGCCGCGCTCCCGGATCGCTGGAAGCCGCACTTTCAAACGGCGCACTACGACGGCGAGTGGACGGTGCTCCCGCTCCGCTCGATCGGGGGGAAGCCGGAGGAAACGATGCCCTTTGCGCTCGGCAGTGCGCCGGCGAAATATGCCGCGACACCGCTGCTCGGATCCTGTCCTGCGATTGCGCGCTTCCTCGACTCGCTCGCTTGTCCGGTCATGTCCGTGCGGTTGCTGAACCTTCGGCGCGGCGCGGTGATCAAACCGCATCGCGATGCAGAGCTTGCGTTCGAGAATGGCGAGGCGCGCATCCACGTGCCGATCTTCACGAATCCGAAGGTCGAATTTTTCATGGAGAATCAGCGCGTGATCATGGAGCCGGGCACGTGCTGGTACATCAACGCGAACCTCATGCATCGTGTGGCGAACCACGGCGACTGTGATCGGATCCATCTCGTCGTGGATTGCGTGGTGGATGACTGGCTGCGCGCGCAGTTTGCCACGGCGGAGATATTCCACTCGGAAGTCCGCCGCGATCCGCGCGAGGCGCGGCAGATGATCGAGCTGCTGCGCGCGATGGGCACGCCGGCTTCGCATGCGATCATCGCGCAGCTTGAGGAGGAGCTGTCCGATGCGGAGTGACCTGCGCGGATGGCTGCCGCATCGGCTCCGGCAGGGCACGGGAGTGCTCGACTGCCGCTGGCTGTATTTTGGAAACGCCGCGTTCACGGATCCATTTTTCGAGGAGACGACCTCGCGCTGCCTGAGCCTGCCGGAAAATTCCTTCGGCCCTCCGCGCATCACGCGGCTGGATGAGTTCCCGGAAATTGCGAGCGATCTCGACGCGCTCGAACCGTCGGCGTTTGTCTTCCACGTCTCGCGCTGCGGCTCGACGCTGGTGTCGCAGCTCCTCGGCCTCGACGAATCGTGCGTGACGCTCTCGGAGGTTCCGTTTTTTGATCAAC
>JBDSAR010000610.1:0-4571 GCA_039922035.1 Chthoniobacteraceae bacterium | reverse complement strand
TCAAGACCGCGGAGGCGGAGGATGCGCGTCACGATGGGATCACGGCCGGGCGCATTCGGCGGGCAGATTTCGCCGGTCTGGCGGCAACCGTGAAAGACTGCGCCGGGTTCCGCGCCATGGCCGATTTTTGCGGCGACCTCGAGCTGGCCGGTGGGGGTGGCGTAGCTGTTGCGGTAGTCGCCGAGGCCGTATTTCGACGTGGAGACGCGGTAGGATGCAACCTTGTGGCCGTTTTCGTCGAAGACGTAGAGTTTCTGCTCAGCGACACTGACGACGAGGATGGGACTTTCCGCCGCCAGCGCAGACTGGAGGACGATGAACGTCTGCAGGGAGACAAGGATGGCAAGAAGGATGCGGATTCTCATTCTGGTGGTCTCCGGTTGGTGACGTTGGGCTGTCGGGTGATTGGGCTTTTATGCGGAGAGGGCTTCATTGCTGTCGCGCCATGGCGGGCGGAGCTGCGGGAACCATTGTGCGATGGAGCACATGGCCACGTAGGTGAAGCCGCCTGCGAAGAGGGCGAGGAAAGGAACGGCCAACCAGTTGCGTGCGGCGACTTCGTGGGCAAAAAAGTAGATAAAGTAGGCGGCGAAGCCGATCTCGATGAAGGGGAGGAGATTCTTCGCGACCGAATATTTCGTCTTTTTCCAGCTCCGCGATTTGGTCTGGATGCCGTATTTCGGCGTGCGAGTGAATTCGCCGGTCGCGCCGTGCATTCCCTGGATGACGGCCCAGGCGTTGTTCACGGCGAGGCCGATGGTGAGGGCGAGCAGGGCGGGGAGGTAGAGAACTTCGCGCCACCACGAGCGGGGGTAGAGTTCGCGTTGCGAGACGATGTAGAAGACGATCGCGGGGAGCGAGCCGGTGATGAAGATGGGGATATCGAGCAGGATGGTGCGCCACACGGTGCCGCCGCCGACGCCACTGACGCCGCCGGTGCTCGGGTGCATGAGGATGCAGATGGCCGCGAGGAGGAGGAAGGCGTAGTTCGATGTGAGGTGCATCGTGGCCTCGAGTTTCACCTTCAGCGGAAGCTCTGCGCGCCAGACGGCGGGGAGGAGTTTCCGGCAGGTCTGGATGCTGCCCTTCGTCCAGCGGTGCTGCTGGGACTTGAAGCCGTTCATGTCCACCGGAAGTTCGGCGGGCGTGACGAGGTCGGGCAGGAAGACGAAATTCCAGCCTTTGATCTGCGCGCGGTAGCTGAGATCCAGATCCTCGGTGAGCGTGTCGTGCTGCCAGCCGCCGGCTTCGACGATGCAGGACTTCCGCCAGATGCCGGCGGTGCCGTTGAAGTTAATGAAGCGGCCCGAGCGGTTGCGGCCCGTCTGTTCGAGGAGCAGATGCCCGTCGAGGAACATGGCCTGCACGCGCGTGAGCATCGAGTAGGTCCGGTTCAGGTGGCCCCAGCGGGTCTGGATCATGCCGACTTTCGGGTCGGTAAAATAGTCCACGGTGCGCTTCAGGACATCAGGCGTCGGGACGAAGTCGGCGTCGAGGATGAGGATGTACTCGCCCTTGGCCGACTGGAGTCCATTTTCCAAAGCGCCGGCCTTGAAGCCCGTGCGATCCGTGCGGTGGATGTGCGTGATGTCGAAGCCGCGGGTGTGGAGGGCGCTGACGAGTTTCGTCGCGAGTTCGCGGGTCTCGTCCGTGGAGTCGTCGAGGACCTGGACGTCGAGGAGGTCGCGCGGGTAGTCGAGCTTAGAGACTGAATCCAGCAGGCGTTCGACGACGTAGAGTTCGTTAAAGATGGGCAACTGGACCGTGACCCGGGGCAGCTTTTCCAGCTTGGCGAGGGGTTGCGGTGCGTTGCGCCTGTTCTTTAGGAAGAGGTAAACGATGAGATAGCGATGCAGGCCGTACAGGGAAATTCCCAGCAATACGGCGGTGTAACAAAGCGTCCAAATTATAGTTCCCAGATTGTCGGGCATGCGGTTGAAAAAGGCCGTTTCCGGCAAAAAGAAGGGCGCATGATGAAGGCATGGCCGGGAGGGTCAAGAGTAAAACCCTCGGGCAAAGCCTTGCGCGGTGATGAACAGTGAAGAAATGAGGCCGGTTTCAGAAGAGTCCGGGGTCGTCGTTTCCACGTTCCGCAGTCATTCCGATTGCTTCCTCGCGCTCGCGATCCGAGATGCTGCGCCACCAGTCGCGGGCCTCTTTTTCCGAATAGGCCAGCACGGCGAAGAGCCGGCCGCGCCATTCCATTTCGGTGGGCATGGCATCCACCTCATCGGCGCGGCAGCGAATCCAAGGGACACGGACGGTTTTCATGAGCAATTTCGGGAAATAACGGGTGGCTGTGGAAATGGCGAACATGATTCGTGGTTTAAAAGGTGAGCTTCATGCCGTCGGTCGCGATGCGCACGCCATGGGGAAGGGATGCCTCGGTCTCCGCATGGCCGAGGTCGTGGCAGAGGTGCGTGAAAAGGGTGAGCCTTGGGCGGATGGCGGCTGCGGTTTCGAGGGCCTCGGCGAGATTCATGTGCGTAGGATGCTCCTTATGGCGCAGCGCGTCGAGGATGAGCGTGTCCACGCCCGCGATCCGGGCGCGGATTTCGTCCGGCACCGCCTTGCAATCGCTGAGGTAGGCGACAAGCGGGCGGCCGGCGCGCTTGAAAAGGTAGCCGTAGGTCGTGATGCGCCCGTGCGGCACAGGCAGCGGGATGATCTCCGTTTCGCCGAGACGGAATGCGCCGTCCACGACATGCGCCTCGGGATGCAGGTAGCCGGGCCAGCGGTTCTTCCCGTCGAAGGCAAACGAGAACGCCTGTCGGAGCTGGCTGAGCGTGGCCTCGGATCCATAGACCGGCAGCAACTTCCCGCCATGGCAGTACGCCCGCAGGTCGTCGAAGCCCATGATGTGATCCGTGTGCGCGTGCGTGATCAGCACGGCATCCATGCGCCGGATGTCCTCGCGCAACGCCTGCTGGCGGAAGTCCGGCCCCGTGTCCACGACCCAGGCGCACTCCGGCGTCTCGACGTAGGCCGCGGCGCGGGTGCGCTTGTCCCGCGGGTCAGTCGAGCGACAGACCGCACAGTCGCAAGTCAGCATCGGGATGCCCTGTGAGGTGCCGGTGCCGAGGAAAGTGAAAGTGAAATCGGCCATGAAGGAAGCGCAGCATCGGGTGCCGTTTCAGCCGAGGCAATTGGGAACATCCTCCGTGCGTGATTCCCGGTCACATTTTTCAAAACCCGCACACGCCGATCGGGTGAGGTGGACGGAGACCCCCCGGACTCCGTCCACCTTTTTCCCAACCAACATCAACAAATTCGTGTCGCCTCGCACCGGACCTTTGCGGCCTGTGGACGCGGATGAAACCGGCCGCCCGCACCCGAGGTGATGGCGCTGCCCGGCAGTACGCTGCCCGGATGTTCGCGCAGGATGCCGGAGCCACCGAGTGGCCGGGTCGAGTTGCGTTCATGGAGCAGGTTTTTCATCGTCTTGCATCCATGAGATAGCCGGAAGCGTGCCGCGCCCGTGCCATGCTGGAAAATAATTTGAACTCCTACTTTCCGGAATTCCCGTGAGCGAGCCGTCCGATGAGGTCCACGCCGAGTCCGAAAACTTCGCTTCCCCAGTGGTAAAACAGCTCCGTGCCCATCCACAATTCCCTCGCAAAAGAATGCCAGCCGACGCCCGGCGCGAAGACGATCAGCGCACCGCTGAGCAGGATCGTGTTCGCGAGGTAGATGAGCATGATTGAGAAAATCCGGCCCGGCCCGAGCAGATCACTCTGCCCGCGCGGCAGCACCCAGAGCGTGAACGTAAGATGGAACATCCACGTGAACCCGAACGCCGCGAGGAAGACCCACTGCAGGTACGCCGGCCCTTTGCAAAGATACGTGATGCCCCACGCCGCCAGCACCGGCACCGAGTAGAACGGCCAGAGATAGGGTGCCAGCGCGATGAGGAAATTGTATTTGTCCGTGACGATGTAGCCGCCATCCGCGCTCACGTGGAAGCGCTTGATTTTCCCGCCGAACGCCCGGGCCATCAGCCCATGCATCGCTTCGTGGCCGAACACATACGCACGCACCGGCCGCGGGTGTTTCCAGATCGCAAAGCTCACGCAGGTCCACAGCAGCCAGATCCCCGCGCCAAGGCCGAACATCTGAAATTCCGGCGCCTTCCAAAACGGCAGCCTCTGTGACTTGTGCATCGTCGTGAGAAAAGTGTGGTACAGCGCGATGGAGAAGACGCACACGAACGGCACGAGACTCAGCCCCGCGAGCGCATTCCACAGCCGGTCGCTCCACCTGCGATGATCGCCTTCCTCGGCAATCTGCTCCGTCGAGGCTGCCGTGCGTGCCGACATTTTGCGCTGCGGCTGCCCAGGCAATTCCATCTGGCGGCTGTCCTTTCGGGCAGGCCGTCTTCCGGCAATCGTGGATTTGGCGCGGCGCGGCTTGGGCACGGAGCGGGGACAGTGCCTCGCGCGGCGCGGACTGTCGAGTGTGGAGCGGGGGAGTTACGCCGCCAGACAGGCGTCGAGCGCCGTCAGCAGCTCGCGCATCGTCGCCGGCGTCTCGTCGCCCATGTTGGAAAGGCGGAAGGTCTTCCCCTTCAGCTT
>JBDSAR010000609.1:0-2273 GCA_039922035.1 Chthoniobacteraceae bacterium | reverse complement strand
AAAGTGCTCAGCACTTTCTCGATCGGCTTGCCGACTTCGTAGGCCTCGTAACGTTTCGGATCAAACGTCTCCGGCGCGGCCATGCCGCCCCCCATCCACAGCAGGATACACGCATCCGCCGTCGGCTTCGGGTGCTTCACGCCGTCGGCGGCGAGCAGGCGCGGCTCGCGCGCCATCATTGCGGCGATGCTGGCCGCGGAGAGCTTTTTCAAAAAGTCGCGTCGGGTGTTCTGCGGATCGAGCGGGAGCGAGTTCATGGGTCAGCGAATCAACTGGAATTCCGGGAGCATGCAAACCGCCCAGAGCAAGTCCTGCACGCCCTGCTCGTCCAGCGCCGGGCCGAGGAGTTCGCGCGCGCCGGCCAGTTCCGGCGGCGACGGCGGACGCGACACGGCGAAGGTGTAGAGCCACGTCACGAGCGCATCGGGTGAGTTCCACTTTCGTGCGAGGAGCTTCGTCGCGCCGCTTGCGAGCGCGCCGGCGAGCGCGGGGCCGTTTGCAAGGTCGAGTGCCTCCAGTGTGGTGAGATCCTCCGGGCGCGTGCTCACGATCTGTTCGCGGTTCGGACGGCCGAGCGCGCGCTGGAGAAGGTCGCACTTCATCAGCGATGCGCGGGCGGGCGGCAACGGGGTCGAGATGTGCGCGAGTGCCTCCGCCATCGCCGGGCGCAGGGTTGCGTGACGCGGTTGTGCGGGTGCCGGCGCGACTGGAAGCCATTTCGCTTTCTTCACCTCGGGACCGGTGATCTTGCCCTTTGGATCCGGCAGCTCGGGCGACCATTCCCATGTGTCATCGCTGACGATCGTCTCCGTGCCCGACTTCATTTGCAGATGTGCCTCGAAGAACACGCCCGGCGCGGGCTGCGCGGACGGGGGGCGATCCACCATCAGCGCAATTTCATTCGCACCCTTGCGCAGCGCGCCCTTGAAATCCAACACGCTCACTCCACGTGTCCGGATGATCTGCTTGTCGCTCTGAAATGCCGTGCCGTTCACGAGCAGTTGCGCGCCCGCGGCTTCCTGGCTGAACACGCCGAACGCCTTCACGGGGGCATCCTCCAGCGTGAAAGTTTTCCGCAGCACGAGCTTCGTGCGTTCCTTCTTCTGCGCCGGCTTCGCGGGGACCGATTTCGCTGGCGGCACGGGCGCGGGTGACGCGGCGATATTCTGCGTCAGCGTCGGCGCGTCCTCGAAATCATGCCCCGTACTTTCCCAGATCCAGTGCGCTCCGAGCCCTGTGTTTTTGGCGAGCGCCGGGTCGGGCCTGCCGCGCAGCACTGGCGCGTCAGCCGCAGTCGGATGCGAGCCGGTGAGCTGCCACACGGAATCGAGAAATTGCTCCGCAGTCATCCGCTTCGCACGAGGGCCGGTGAAGGTGAATGTCCCAGTGTTGTCGTCCTTCTGCCGCAACGCGGCGTGCGACTGGTACGCCTGCGAAGTGCAGATCAGCTCCAGGGTCTTTTTCAAATCGCAGCCGTTCGCAAAAAAATTCGCGGCGAGAAAATCCAGCAGGTCCGAACTCCACGGCTCGGTCTGCATCGCGTCCACGGGATGCACGATGCCGCGGCCCATGAGTCGGTGCCACAGGCGGTTCACCATCGTGCGCGTGAAGCGGCCGTTTTCCGGGTGCGTCATCAGCGCGGCGAGCTGCTTCAGGCGTTCGGGCTGCGGCGCGTCGGCCTTCACTTCGCCGAGTTCGGGGAAAAGCCACGCGGCCTTTGCGACTGCGCCGGTCTCCTTGTCGCAGCGCGCGATTTTCAGCGGCGCATTCGCGTAGATTGCGGCGAGGCCGTAGGCGTCCGTGAGCTTCCAGCGGTCTATGAAACTGTCGTGGCACGACGCGCATTTCATGTTGATGCCGAGGAACGCCTGCGAGACGGACTGCGCGAATTGCACCTCGCGCGTTTGGCTCGCATTCACCGTGCCGCGCCACGCGAGGCCGGTGGAAAATCCCGCACTGTCCGGCGTCGGCGGCGCGATCAGTTCGCGGGCCATCGCGTCGTAACGCTTGTTGTTCAGCAGCGCATCGTAGAGCCACTTCGTGATCGGCGCGCCCGTGCCGGGACCGAAGCCGACGCGCGAATAGTCGTTCCGCAAAAGGTCATTCCAAAACGTGAGCCAGTGCTCCGCGTAGTCCGTCTCTCGCGTGAGCAGCGAACGCACGAGCCGCGCGCGTTTGTCCGGCGCGGTGTCGGCGAGAAATTTTGCGAGCGCATCTGGCTCCGGCAGCAGGCCGATGAGGTCGAGATGCACGCGGCGTGCGAATGCCGCATC
>JBDSAR010000608.1:0-5934 GCA_039922035.1 Chthoniobacteraceae bacterium | reverse complement strand
TTCGATGGGTTGCGCGAACTCGAACTTGTGTCCCGGCACCTCCGCATTCACGGCCTCCTCGATCGCCTTGCAAAACGCGGCCTTGGTCGCCGGACGCCCCGGCGTCTTCGGCCATTCCTTGAGCGGCTTGTAGAAAATGTAGAGGTCGTTCTCGTTCGGCGCCATCGGGTCGGTGGCGACCTCGCTCGTGCCGATGCGCGCGAAGACGCGCGTCACTTCCGGGAATTTTTCGCGGATGATGCGCTCGGCCTTCAGCTCCTGATCGAGCGACTCATCGAGGCTCATGCCGACCTCGCGATAGACCATCGCGGTGATCGCGCCCTCGTCGAGCTTCGGCACAAACTCCGCGCCGAGCCGGAAGAACACGAGCAGCGAGCCGGCGAAAAGCGTGACCGCTCCGCCGATGGTCAGCCAGCGGAAGCGCTGGGCGATTTTCAGCGACGGCTCATAGATCGCCTTGGCCCAGCGGATGATGAAGTTGTCCTTTTCCTCGATGCGTCCGCGCAGGAGGTAGGAGCACAGCACCGGCATGAGCGAGAGCGCGAGGAGCAGCGCGCCGCCGAGCGCGAGCATCACCGTGAGCGCCATCGGGCGGAACATTTTCCCCTCGATGCCCGTGAGCGCGAGGATGGGGATATAGACGATGGTGATGATCACCACGCCGAAGAACATCGGGTTGCCGACCTGCTTGCTAGCGCTCAGCACCGTGTGCGCGCGCTCCTCTTTCGTGAGCACGCGGCCGAGGTGCGCCTGCCGGTGCGCGAGCTGGCAGACGATGTTTTCCACCATCACCACCGCGCCATCAATGATGAGTCCGAAGTCCACCGCACCGAGGCTCATCAGGTTTCCCGAGATGCCGTATTTCACCATGCCGCTGATCGCGAAAAGGAACGACAGTGGGATGGCGAGCGCGACGATGAGCGCCGCACGCCAGTTGCCGAGCAGCGCCATGAGCACCACGACGACGAGCACCGCGCCCTCGAAGAGATTATGTTTCACCGTGCCGATGGTGCGGTCCACGAGTTCGCTGCGATCATAGACGACGGTCAGCTCGACGCCCGGCGGGAGTTTCTCGCGGACATCCGGCAGACGCGGGACGACGCGCTCGCAGACGATGCGCGCATTCTCGCCGGAGAGCATCATCACGGTGCCCAGCACGACCTCGTGGCCATCCATCGTCGCCGCACCGGTGCGATATTTTGCACCGTCGGCGACAGTCGCCACATTCTTCACGCGCATCGGCTGCACCGCCGCGCCGAACTTCACCGGAAGTTCCGCAATCTCCTCCGGCGACTGCACCCGGCCCACGGCGCGGATGGTGAGCTGCCGCCCATCCTTGCTCACGATGCCGCCCCCTGCGTTCTCGACATTGCCGCGGATCACGTCCGCGAGATCGCCGACGGTGAGGCCCGCCGCGGTGAGCGCATCGAGCCGCGGCTCGACGAGCACCTGCCGCTCGTGTCCGCCATTGCTGTTGATTTCCGCGACGCCGGGGATGGATCGCAGCATCGGTTTCACCACGTATTCCTGCGCCTCAAACAGCGCCATGAGCGCCTCCGTCTCCTCGGCGGGCCGCTCCTTTGCGCCCTCCCGCCAGTGCAGCGTGTAGTAGAAAATCTCGCCGAGTCCGGTGCTGATCGGCGCGAGCTTCGGCGAAACGCCACGGGGCAGCGAATCGAGCACGCCGGTGAGCCGCTCGGCGACGAGCTGCCGTGCGCGGTAGATGTCCGTGTGGCTCTCGAAATTCATCGTGACCTGCGAGAGTCCGAACTTCGTGAGCGAGCGCATCTCCAGCAGGCCGGGCAGCCCCTGCATCCCGAGTTCGATCGCGCGCGTCACGGCCTTCTCGGATTCCTCCGGCGCGAGCGCGGGGACTTCGGTGTTGATCTGCACCTGCACGCCGGTGAGGTCCGGCACGGCGTCAATCGGCAGTTGCGTGACGGAGTAAAGCCCGCCGCCGAGCAGCGCGACGGCGAGGAGAAGCACCAGCATTCGCTGGCGCATGGAAAATTCGAGGATGCGTTCAATCATGGTTGTGTCGTTCGTTGATGGTTTGGGGTGCGGGCGGGCGTAGCGCGGCTCAGCGCGTGGCGCGTTTCGTCTTCTTGCTCGAGGTGCTGACCTGCGTGTGGTGTTCCGGGGTGCGCTCGGGGAGCACGGCGCCGTCGAGCGTCTTGCCGGCGAGGAGTTCGATCTGCTGGCGCGCTTCCATCGCGTCGAGCTGCGTGGCGAGCATGGTGTCCACGGTGTCGAGATACTGCTTCTGCAGTTCGAGGTAGGTGCTGATGGGCACTGCCCCGAGGCGGTAGTGCTGGTCGGCGAGCTGCGCGGCGTCGGAAAAGCGGGCCGCGGCATCAGCGGGCCATTTTGCCATGCCGGCGATCTGGACTTCGTAGGCGTGCGCGGCCTCCGCCACGCGGCGCTCGGTCTCGCGCATCGCCACGTTCAGCGACACCTCGGCCTGCGTGAGGCGCGCCTTGGTGACTTCAATGTTGCCCTGGTTGCGATTCCACAGCGGCAGCGGGATGCTCACGCCGAGCCCGAATTCCTTCTGCTGATCGCCCGCGCGCTCTCCCGCCGCATATGGCTTCAGCGTGATGGCGGGCCAGCGATCGTTTTCGCTGAGCTTCACGCGGAAGCCCTGCTGCTCCAATTCGGAGGCGCGCGCACGGATATCGAAGTTCCGCACCCGCGCACTCGCGAGCAAAGTTTCCGGCGAAGGGCCGGGATGCAGGACGAGAGGCGTGCGCTTCACCGCGACAGGAGCACTGACGGGCAGGCCGCGCAGTTGATTCAGCTCGAAGCGGGCGTTCAGCAGTTCGCGCTGCGACTCGGCGGCCCGGCGGTTCAGCGAGAGTGAGCTGGCCTCGATGATGCGCGTCTCGAGCAGCGGCGCGACGCCCGCGGGATCGCGCTGCACGAGCACGGAGAGCAGGTCCTGAAACCGCTGCGCGACAGCGCGTGCGGCATCGGAGCGCTCCTGCGCGGCGAGCAGCTTGAAGGCGAGCAGGCGAACGCGCTTCGTGAGCGCGGCGCGGAATTGCTCCAACCCCAGTTCGGCGAGCGCGATCTGGTGGCCGGCAATCGCCTTCCGCAGCGCAAGGCGGCCCGGAAACTCGAAGGTCTGTGCAATGGAGACGGACCAAACCGCGCCGTCGCCGAGCTTGTTGCCGTTCAGATCCTCCACGCGCTTGTGCCCCAGCTCCGCGCTGAGTTCGGGATTCTGCCACGTGCCCGCCGTGCGGCGTTCGCCGCGGGCCACGGCGATCTCGGCCTCGTAAAATTTCAGTTCGGGATTGCCAGAGAGCGCCTCGGTAACAAACGCCTCGATCGGGCGCGGTTGATTTTCCGCCGCACGCAGCGGCAGTGAGGCCAGCACAAGCGCGGCGAAGGTGAATCGGAAGATGGAGTTTTTGGACATGGGATATGGGTGTGAAGAGTGGAAATGGTCGTGGTTGGTTCCGGCTGGCGGACGCCCGGCGAATGCCGCGCGGCATGGGTGCACGAAAATGCCCACGGCACGCAGACTCCGAACGGAGCTGCGGCACGCGGGCGGGGCTAAATCAAACCCGCAGCGTCGTGCTGCGAAGGCACACGAGCGCGAATGCGCAAATGGGCGGCGGACGCGGCGAGAGGGACGACGCGGCGAGGGACTGCGGGAAAGGCGGAAGGACCCCGTAATCCGCCCACGGCGGCAGATCCACGAACATCAGCGCACGCTGCGAGACAGCCGCGGAAGACCGCGCCCCTTCCGTCTCGGCGAATGCGAGGACATGATCCTGCGTCTGACCACCGCTCTGTGCAAAGGCTGTCAGGATCTGCGCCAGCGGCGAATGGGAATGCCGCGAAGATGGCGTGCCGCGATCGTGGTGAAACACGACGGAAACATTTCCGTTCGCGTGCGCAAAAGACACTTCGTGCTGTCCGTCCAGCGAGCCGAGTGCGGCCACCGCAGCAGGAAGCAAGCTCGGGGTGCCGGCAATCCATGCAAGGAATGCCGCGAGCGCGCCGATTCGCATCCATGTCGGCCAACAGCAGGATTTGCGTGAATCAGGTGAACGGTGCATCAGCGGAAGTTCGTCAAAAAAATCGGCGCGTCAGAAAATGGAACGGGAAGAAGCCGTCACACATTCTGCTACGACAGGAATCGGTATCCGGGCGCAATTCATTGAAGTGAAAGATGGGGCACATCCATGAAGGCTCGGTAAAATGCCGATGAAGATTCTTAAATCCGTCCGTCAGCCAGCGGTAACGGGGAAATCTCACGGTCAAGAGGTGCGCTGATCAAGACGAGACCGCGGCAGCGTGATGATCATGGCTGACTGGCGACAAAGGCAGATCGCGAGGTATTCAGAATAGGACTCAGGGATGAACGAGGCGGAAGAACCTGCGTCCCTCGGATGCATTTGCGCTGATCTGATTTTCTGCACCGACAGTCGTCACAGCTCGTGCGGAAGGCACCCAGCTTCCGGGACTCAGGTCGGGACTTTCCTGGAGCTGCCAGCCGGCGAGGTTCGAGGGCCATTTGAAGAGCATCGTGCCCGGTGCAGGCGCAGTCGTGGCGATCTGCGGCATCACGCCGAATGTCGCGACGAGCGCGCGGGTGCCCGACATCGTGAAGGTGTAGGTTAGCGACGTGCTCACCACGGTGCCATTCTCGGTCCAGCCCGAAAACCAATACCCCAACTGCGGCGCGGCGGTGAGCGTGACGCTGTCACCGATATTGTAAATGCCGCCGCCGGTCACCGTGCCGCCGACCGCGGGAATCTGCACGGCGACATTCGTCGCGATGCCGAGCGCGAACGGCGAGAGGCTCGTCGTCGCGACGGTGATTTTGTGATTCACCGCGTCCACGGTGCCCGTGAGCTTTTCCCAGGCCGCATTTTTGTAGTGGTAGATGACGAGCAGGCTCTCATCGAAACCCGCGGGCAGGAGCGCCGGGTCGTAAGCGAAGGTGAGGTGGATGTTCCCGTTGTGCGTGCCGCTATATGTGAGATTCCAAAGCTGCGTCATCGTGCCGCCGGGAGTCGCGAAGGTCGGCAGCGCGAACTGTCCTTCGATTTCGCGCTCGCCCATCTCGATGGCGTCCGCCTTGGAAAACTCGCCAAAGAACGTGCCTGCGCTCGTGGCGTCATCGAACTCGAAGTCCACACCGCCCGAATGCGTGGAGCCGCCGTTGCAACTGCCGCCGGTGTGATTCCCGGCGGTGGTGGTCACTTTCGTGCCGGTGAGCAGGCTGAGCAGGATGTCGAAATTTGCCGACTGTCCTGCGGCGAGATTGCCGATCGCCCAGCGCTGGCCGCCTGCGACCCAGCGATTCGCCGGTGCGAAACTGTCCGTGCCCTGGCGCGTGCTGAAGGGCGCGGTCTGCCAGTTACTCTCGATGGATAGATGGACGCCATCGGACGGCTTGCCAACGGAGTGATTGTCCGTGCCGTCATCAATGCCGTAGTGGCCGATCTCAAATGCAGTGGGTGCGATCTTGGAATGGAACGCGATGTAGTCCTCCAGCCCGGCGGCGGAGCTGCCTGCGGAACCGACGGAACTGGCATCAATGCCCGCGAGTGTTGCGTCGAAGCGGTAATGGTTGAGCTTCCCGGTGTAGGCGTGGTTGTCATACACGCCGCGCTGCGAGGTGAGGCCGTGCAGGAGTTGGAAGAGCTGCACATTCGTGATCGCTGAGCCGCAGATATTGCGGACCTTGAAACTCTCGTTGAGCACGTAGCGGTTGCTGGCTTTTGAAATCGGCGCGCTGACCGAGCCCGCAGGCGTGATGCCCATCGGCGTGCCGGTGACGGTGTCCACCATTTCAAAGCGCAGCGTGATTTCGAGGTCGCTGTTCGCGATGATGGATTCGGCGATCGGCAGGCCATCGAGATTCGCAGCGACGAGGTGGATGCCCTGCACGACTTGGAAGGTCGAGTTCGACGCCCA
>JBDSAR010000607.1:0-2258 GCA_039922035.1 Chthoniobacteraceae bacterium | reverse complement strand
AGATAGCTCGCGCCGTTCAGCCAGTGCGAACGGGTCGGCAAAAAATCGCCGACGGCGCGCAGCACGGAGCCGGTGAGAAGCAGAAGCATGGCGATTTGCAGCGATGGCAGGCGCGTGTCGAAGAGCGTTTCATTTCCCGAGTGACCGAGCACGACACGCGTGGCCACGGTGAACGTGATGAGGCTGAAGCCGCCGAGGAAAACGACGTGCATCCCGGCAACCCGCTGCGCCGGCCAGAAGAGCGGAAAGACGAGGCCGACCACGAGTGCGAGCAGCGCGATCTGCGCTGCGAACGCCGCGGTGCGCAGTGGATCGGACTGACGGTGAAATGGAATCATCGCCATGAGATAGCCGACGGCGGCGACGGCGCGCAGCCACGCGGCGGTGGGCGAGAGCATGTCGCCGGCTTCGATCCAGAAGCTCGCGAGCAACGCGATCCCCGTCGCGCACGAGAAAGCCGCACGCAGCAGCCAGCCACGCGAGGCGGTGCGTTCCTCGGCCATCGGGCGCACATTTCGCAGCCGCAGAAATCGCGGCAGCAGAAACGTGCCGACGCCGAGCAGCAGGAAGAGCACGAACGCCTGGTTCAGCAGCATCGCGCCAAACATCGTGAGCCTGCCGGACACCCAGCCCTGCGTCCCGCACAGCCACAGCAGCGGCCCGACGAGGCCGCTGAGAAAACCAAATGCCACGAGCACGAATCCCGGCGGCGGAAGCTCGGTGCGCCGTCGCACGCGCGTGATCATGCAGCCGCCGAAGCACAGCATCAGCACGATGAACGCCACGTCTCCTGCGCGCGGTTGCTCGCCGATGTGCAGCCCGGCGGTGGTGAGATAAAGTGCGACCAGTGTCCACAATTCACCGCGGTTCAGAGGCGGCGCGGAGAGCAGTCGCGGCAGCGCGGTGCCGAGGAAGCCGATGACGAAACCCGCGAGGAAGCCCTCGATCATCAGCCGCGCGTGCATCGGGCCGGGATAGAATTTGTGCAGCCCGCTGAAAAAGAGCGGCCAGAGCGAAACACCCGAAAGGCCAAGCAGCGTCGCGAGCGGAAAGAAAATGCGGAACGGCTCCGCGGGACGGAGGCTCAGGAAAGACGGGCGCGGAGCAGACATGCCCGGCGTCAGCGTTGCGCGGCGCGCGCCGCTTTTTCGATCGCGGCGAGGAGCGGCGCGGGATCCTGCTTTAGCGCGGTGAGCTGGAAGGCGATCTCACCGTCGGCATTCAGCAGCGTGATCATGTTCGTGTGCGCAAACTGGCCGCGCGAGTCCTCGGCGTAATTGATGCCGAGCAGCGCGGCGAGTTCGCGCACATCATCTGCGCCGCCACGCAGCAGCGTCCACCGCTGGCGCGCGAGATCGCGCTTCGCGCGGAAGGCCGCGAGTTCGCCGGGTGTGTCGCGCTTTGTGTCCATGCTCACGAGGAGGAAGTCCACTTTTGCGAGCACCTCGGGCGGCAGCTTCCGTTCAATGTTCTTCAGTTCCTCGACGAGAATCGGGCAGGCGTATTCGCAGTGCGTGAAGAACATCGCGACGATCTGCGGGCGTCCGCGCAGCACCGAGAGCGGGATGGTCTTGCTGACATCGGAAGTCCACTTCGAGTCGAGCAGGTAGAGCGACTTGTCCGTCGGCTTCCCCGCCGCGAGCGCGGGCCGGCAGCACGGCGGTGCATCATCCTTTGCGGCGGGCTTCGCGGGATCGGCCGCGAATGCCGTGGCAGCGATGCAGACTGCGAGGAGTGTTTTCATTTCGCTTCGATGTCTTTCGCGGCGCGGAAGCCGAGGTTGTGGATGGTGTAGCCGGCTTTCAGGCTGCTCCGCATTCCGAAGCGCATGAACGCGGGAAAATTCGCGGTGTCCTTCGCGCCGAGCGAGCCGGCTCCGCAGAACAGGCCGCGATCGAGATCCGTGTCGCCGCGCGCATCGCCGCTGACGATCGCGGAATTGAAATCGCCGGTCCATTCCCAGATCAGTCCGTGCAGATCGCGTGCGCCGAAAAAGTTCGCCCTGCCCGATCCTGCGTGCGGGAGTTTCTCAGCCGATGGCGTCGAGTACCAACGCAGGATCGCGCCGGTAAATTCCGTGTCCTTCGATCCGTCCGCAACCGTGAAACCCGCTCCGGCAGCACGCTCCCACTCGACCGTGCTCGGCAGCCGCTTGCCCTTCCATGCGCAGTACGCTTTCGCGGCGAACCACGGCACGAAGACCGCGGGTTGCTGCGCCGACTGGATGGCAGGTGAGGGGAGTTCGAGGTCGCCGGCCC
>JBDSAR010000606.1:0-11155 GCA_039922035.1 Chthoniobacteraceae bacterium | reverse complement strand
CGCATCACCGCGGACGACGCCATCCAGCGCGCCGAGGCCGCATTGCCCGGTGCCCGCGCTGCTGCGCTCGAAATGCCCGGCCCGAATCCGCGCGCACCTTTTCGCGTGCAGCTCGCCTTCCCCGAGGACGGCTCGCCCGCCGGCAGAAGCGTGGTCTTTCTCGACCGCTTCAACGGTCAGGTCCTTGCGATCCACAACGCCCGCACCGGCACATGGCTCGAACGCTATGGCAACCTGCAACTCTCGCTGCACACCGGCGCAGTCGGCGGCCTGCCAACGCAAGTCATTGCCTTCCTAGTCTGTGTTGCGCTGATCCTGCAAATCATGAGCGGCTATGTCCTCTGGTGGAAACGGCCCGCGTCCCGAGCGCAAAGCTAACGGCGATGGCGATGGCGACGACGACCAGACCCGCCGCGACTGCGAACGTGATGCGCATGCCGGCGGCAACGGCCTCGGAGCCCGCCGCAGTGATTTCTGCCTTCCCCAAGGCGAACGCGAATACGGTACCCATGACGGATGCACCGGTGATGAGCCCCAGATTACGCGAGAGGTTGAGCATGCCGGAAATGACACCGCGCTGGTCCGAACCAATGTCTGACATGACGGCGGTGTTGTTGGCCGTCTGGAACAGCGCATAGCCGGCGGTGATCACTACGATGGGAGCGATGTAGCCAGAGACGCCGAGAGTTACCGGCATCATGGATAGAATGGAGCAACCGGCCGCTATTCCGATGAGCCCCATCATCGTCATGAATTGCGCGCCCACGCGGTCTGCCATGCGCCCGGCCGGTACGCCGGTCAGCGCGGCAACGAGCGGACCGACAGACATGACGACTCCAACCAGAGCGGAGCGGAGCCCGAGCGCCTGCGAAAGATAGAACGGCCCCACCACCAGTGTCGCCATCATAACCGTCGAGACCAGCGCGCTCATCGCGAGGCCCGCACTCAGCTTTGGATCCCGGAACATCGCCAACCGGATCAAAGGCGATGCTGCTCTCGTCTCGGCGAGCACGAAGAGGCCGGTTCCGCAGCCAGCGGCTAAAAGCAGTGCCATATTGAGCGGACCGAAGCTGCCGCGCCCGCTCGTCATGGCGAGCGCATACGCGGCGAGCGTGAGCGCAAGCAATAGCGTGCCCACGCTGTCGAAGCCGGCAACTTCAGACTTCGGCACCCGGCGATCAGCGGGCAGGGAGCAATGCGCGAGAAGAAGAGTGAGGATGCCCAGCGGGACATTTACGAGGAAGATGGCTCTCCAACCGAACCCGGCAATCAGCACGCCGCCGAGCGACGGACCGAGGGCTGTGCCAATCGCGGAAGTCGTGCCGAGCAGTCCCATGGCGCTGCCAATCTTCGCCTTTGGAACCGTCTCGCCGACAAACGCCATGCTCAGGGCCATCATGACGGCCGCTCCTAGACCCTGTGCCCCCCGCGCGGCAATCAGCAGCCACAGCGTGGGGGCGACGCCGCACAGGACCGAGGCCCCCGTGAACAGGAAGATTCCCGCCAGAAACAATCGGCGGCGACCGAGGATGTCGCCGAGCCGTCCGACGCTCACGATCAGGGTGGTGATGGCCAGGAGATAAGCGAGGACGATCCACTGGACTTCCGGGAAGGATGCGATGAATGCATGTGCCAGTGCCGGCAAGCCGACGTTGGCGATGCTGGTCCCGAGCGAGGACAGCAACATCGAGAGCGAAAGACTGGCGAGCGCCCACCGAACCGAAGGTCCTCGTTCCGCACTCTGAGCGACCGCCTTACCTCTTCCTGGATTGATTGTCTTGAACATGGCAGGAGGCTTACCCCTTGCCGCATATGGCGGAAGACGCACCGAAAGCACTTCATTCGTGCGTCTGACGCCATGTCACGATAGGAGGGTTCATGTCGAATCCCGATTTCAACCTGCTCGTCACCCTGAATGTGTTGCTCGCGGAAGGGAGCGTTGCGCGCGCAGCCCGGCGTTTGCGGCTGAGCCCGTCCGCAATGAGCAGGGCGCTGGCGCGATTGCGTGACACGACCGGCGATCCACTCTTGGTCAGGGCCGGACGCGGCCTGGTTCCCACGCCCCGAGCGCTCGAAATCCGCGAGCGGGTCAGTCAACTCGTGCAGGACGCAGAGGCGGTTCTGCGGCCCGCTGAAAAGCTCAATCTCAAACAACTCGTCCGGACCTTCACGCTGCGGACCAGCGAAGGCTTTGCGGAGAACTTCGGGCCTTGCCTCATTGCTCGCATCGGCGAGGCGGCGCCGGGCGTGCGGCTGCGGTTCGTCCAGAAGCCAAACAAAGACAGCGCGCCCCTTCGCGACGGAACCGTGGATTTGGAAACCGGAGTTATCGAGAAAACGACTGCTCCCGAACTGCGTGTCCAGGCACTATTCAGAGATCGTTACGTGGGGGTTGTGCGACTGAGGCACCCGCTCTGCCGGGGCAGGATCACGCCCTCCCGTTACGCGACTGGCAGGCACATCAACGTCTCGCGGGAGGGGCTCGACAAGGGACCGATTGACGAAGCCTTGAAGGCGTTCGGGCAGGAACGGGAAATCGTCACGATCGTCGGTGGCTTTGCGACCGCACTGGCCTTGGCTCGGGGCTCGGACCTGATTGCCAGTGTCCCCGAACGACACACCGGAAATCTGCGCGTCGGAATGCATAGTTTTCCCCTGCCGGTCTCCATGCCGGAGTTCACGGTCTCCCTGCTCTGGCACCCGCGGCTGGATGCTGATTCAGCGCATCGCTGGCTCCGAGGCCACGTTCGCGAGGCATGTGCGAAGATGATCAGCCCGAGGAAATCCTGAAGCCGACGAAGGATGTGTGCATGATGGATCCGTCGCGTGACATCAATGAACGTATAAAAATCCCCTTGGGGAAACAGGGGTTCCAATCCCCTTACCTCCACCTTGTCCGATTATCGGGGTTCGCAGTTCAAATTTTCGCGAAAGTCAGAACCAAGATGGGAATGGACCCGACAGTGTGCGGGGGCGAACGTCTTTGCAGGATGGGCCTGATGTTTCAGGGCATTTGCAGTTGACGGGCCTGCGCGCGCGGCGAGACACTCCGCCGGTAGTCCAAGGAAATCATGCGCCTGAGGTCCGTCATGCTGAATTGTCCGAACTGCCGACCGGATCGACGGTGAGAATCTGCAAACCCGCCCGCGCTTTGCCAACCCCATCCATCCATGAACGAACGCACTTTTCTCGCCCAGCTTGAGGCCGCCAGCCCTGGCGAGCTTTCGGAAATCCTGCGCCGCCCGACGGCGGATGAGCAGCGCGTTCTGGAAATCTACTTCGGTGCCGCGCGGCTTGAACGGTTGCGCAGCCTGGCGCTCCGAGGCCAGCGCCGCGGTGCATCGCGAGGGAATGTCGTGGTGCTGCACGGCATCATGGGCGGCGAACTCACCGTCTTTCCGCCGCAGAAATCGAATCAGCAGATCTGGATGAACGTCCCGCGCATCGCCATCGGCGGCATGGGCTGGCTGCGCATGACGCCGGATCTGACGTCTGAATTCGACGTCCGCGCGACGGGCATGCTCAAGAAATGGTATTCAGAGATGCTCCTCGGGCTCGCGGCGGACCAGTGGAATGTGCAGTCGTTCTTTTACGACTGGCGCGTCGATCTCGCAGAGACCGCGGATGCCTTGCGCAGGCAGATTGATGCGTGGTTCGGCCCGACGGCACCCGTGCATCTCGTGGGGCATTCCATGGGGGGCCTCGTCTCGCGCACATTCATCCTGCGGCATCCGCAGCGCTGGGGGAAAGAGGCGCGGCTCATCATGCTCGGCACGCCGAACCACGGCTCATTCGCGATCCCGCAGGTGATCACCGGCGCGCTCGACACCGTGCGCAAGCTCGCGCTCGTGGACGTGACGCACAGCCGTGCCGAATTGCTCTCGATCCTCAACAGCTTCCCCGGCTCGCTCCAGTTGCTGCCGTCACCGCTCGTGATGCCGACGATGGAGCCGATGTACGACGAGAAAACTTGGAGCGGCTTCGGCGTGAGCGCGAAGCTTCTCGACTGCGCGCGGCAAAGCCACGAGCGGCTCGCGAAGATCGTGGACGGCACCCGCATGGCTTACATCGCCGGATGCAACCAGCCGACGAAATCGGACGTGGCCAACTGGAAACGGCTCGACGACACGCGCGGTTACAAGGATTCGCTCGATGGCGACGGCACCGTACCGCACCTGCTCGGCTTCCTGAAAGATGGCGGGAAGCGAATCCCCACCTATTTCGTCGAGTGCGAACATGGCGCGCTGCCAAACCACGCCGACGTCGTCGCCGCGACACTCCAGCTCCTCGTGGGAGCGCCCTGCTCCCTGCCCGTGCAGCCGCCGAAATCGCGCGCCCTTCCCGCCGCCGCGATACTCGCCGCCGCCCGTGCCGCGCGTGATCAAAAAGAGGAGGCCCAGCTCCGCGAACTTGCGCAGCGCACCCGCGCCCGAACGCGCGGGCTGCGCGATGCCGCCGTGCCGATCGCGGGCGATGAAATCCGTGCCGGCGAATTGCTCGTGCGGAGCTTCCTCGCCGAGGCCGCGCCCAGACACGCCCAGGAAACTGGCGGCGCTGCCGCGGCACCATCCGCACCGGATCAGCCTGCGCCGAAGCGGGTCGCCATCCGCATTTGCCTCGCACTTCGCGGACTGCAGGAGATCGTCGCCAGCGATCCGCCGGTGGATGCGATCTCGGTGGGACATTACGCAAATGTCGCGCCGCAGAATGCAGAACTCGCGCTCGACCGCGCGATCAGCGGTGAGGATGGCGCCGACCTGCTGATCACATCACTGCACCGGCGCGGAGTGATCTGCGGAATGCTCGGACACAATTTCCAGCTCAGCGACCCGCGTGATCCGAAACGCATCATCGTGCTCGCCGGCATGGGCCAGCCCGGCACGTTCGGCGAAGCCGAACTGGCGGTGCTCGCGCGGGAGCTCGCGTGGATGCTCGGCCGCTCCGGGCGCAGGCATCTCCAGACCGTCGTCATCGGATCTGGTGCAGGGAATCTGCGCCCGGCGGAGGCGGTCCGAACGTGGCTTCGCGGAATTCGGCGGGCGCTGTGGGATGCCGCCGCGGCCGGCGATCCGCAACTCCACACGATCACGTTTGTGGAATATTCCCCGGCCAATTTTCTGCGCATCCACCACGCCCTGACCGCCGCGGCGCACGCATTCGCCAATGATCCGGAGCCGCTCGACATCGCCTACTTGGCGCCGGACCCGACAGCGCTCGACGCTGCGAACGAGGCTGCAAAGCGCGAGGCCTGCAAGCACGGGGTGGAGGAGATGGAAAGGTCGCTCGATGCGAGTGCGCCGGGGCCGGGAGCGGAGCCCGTGCGGCTCACGATCCGGCTGGTGGGCGACACGTTTGAATTTGCGGCGCTGACCGCGGATGCCTCGATCCCGCAGCGCGAGACGCAAATCGATCCGCAGCTCATCGAGGAGGCGAACAATCTCCTCCCGGAATCCGCAGACTTCACCAGCCAGTTCAATCACGGGAATCTGCTCGGGACCCTCCTGCTCCCTGATGACGTGCGCGAAAAAGTCGTGCGGCCGGGCGTGCCACTGGTCGTCACCGTGGATGCCACGACGGCGCGCGTGCATTGGGAAATGGTCGCGCTGAACCCGGCACGCATCCGCGAGAAGTTCATACCCGACAGTTTTCTCGGCACGGCGTGCGGACTCACACGGCAGTTGCGCACGAACTTCGCACCGCTCCCGGAGGCGCCGCTGGTCACCGGGCGCACGCTGCGGGTGCTCGTGATCGCCGATCCCGCGGGCGACGCGCCGCTGCCCGGCGCGCAGGAGGAAGGCGAGGCCGTCGCTTCAATTTTCGAGGAGTTCGGGCGCACGCAGCCGGTCGAGGTCATCCGCCTGTTCGGACCGGGGGAGGCAACGCGGGTGACCGTGCTCGATCAGCTCATCAACAACCGCTTCGACGTCCTGCACTACGCGGGGCATTGTTTTTTCAACCCCGAAGATCCCGCGGCCTCCGGCTGGCTTTTCAACGCCGAGCCGAGGCAGGTCCTCACCGCGCGGGAACTCAGCCGGGTCGATCGCGTGCCGCGCTTTGTGTTCTCGAATGCGTGCGAATCCGGCATCACCCCCGATCGCGCGTCGAAGCGCAATGCACTGCTTGCGCCAAGTTTCGCGGAGTCGTTTTTCGCGCGCGGCGTTTCCAATTTCATCTGCACCGCATGGCCGGTGGATGACGCCGGAGCGCTCGCGTTTGCACGCCGCCTCTACCGCGGACTGCTCGGTCTGCGGGGGCCGGGAAACCTGGCGGAGTCGGCACACGAGGCGATGGCCGCGGCGCGCATCGAGATCGCGCAACCCGGCTCAGGCGGCATGCAGACCTGGGGTGCGTATCAGCACTACGGCGATCCGAATTTTCGTTTCGGCACATCCCCGGCGGCGACGCAAAAAGCGGGTCCGCCCACGACGGAAAAACCTGCGCGCGCCGCACGCCGTCCAAAGAAAAAATAACCCGCCATGACGCCAGAAATCACCGAGCACTGCCGGCAGATCGTCGAGGAGCTGAAGTGCGGCCGCGTCGTTCCTTTCCTCGGGGCCGGGATCAATCTGTGCGGTTTCGACCGCGCGCCGGGCAACGCGGAACTGTGGGAGACAAAGGGCTGGCTGCCCAATGGCACCGAGCTCTCGCGGCATCTCGCACACCGCTTTTCCTACAACGACCCGGCGACGGACTGGGATCTCATGCGCGTCTCGCAGTATGCCAGCGTGGTCAGCGGTGCCGGGCCGCTCTACGATGAGTTGCAGAAGCTTTTCGCGCGCGACTACCCGCTCACCTCGATCCACAACCTGCTCGCGAAAATGCCCGCCGCGCTGCGCGGCATGGGCTGCGCGGCCGGGCTGCCGCTGATCGTCACCACGAATTACGACGAGGTCCTGGAAGCCGCATTCCTCCTCGCCGGCGAGCCATTCGATCTCGTCTCCTACTTCATCGAGCGAGAGAACCAGCGCGCAAAATTCTGGCACCTCCCGCACGCCTCGGAGCACATGCAGAAGCGCTCGGACGCCGCCACTCTCGACGCCGCGCCGTGGCAGGTCATCTCGCCGGCAAACACCTACGCCCAGCTCCCCGTGAACCAGCGGACGATCATCCTGAAAATCCACGGTGCCGTGGATCGCGCGGACAAGGACCAGTCGAGCTTCGTCATTACCGAGGACGACTACATTGATTTCCTCTCCCAGATGGATTTCGCCAACCCGCTGCCAAAGATGCTCGCGGCGATGATGAAGGACACGCACTTCCTTTTCCTCGGTTACGGACTGCGCGACTGGAATCTGCGCGTCGTCCTCCAGCGCATCTGGGGCGCGCAAAAACGCTCCTACAACTCGTGGGCCATCCAGCTCAATCCGCAGACCATCGATCGGAAATCATGGGCGAAACGCAACGTGGATCTGCTCGACATGAGGCTCGAGGACTACGTCCCGCTGATCGAAAGGGCCATCTTCGGCGCAGCAGCAACGCCCGCCACCCCTGCGCCCGCGCCATGAGTGCGAAGCCTCCCGAGCCACACGCCGAACTCATCAAGGCATGCCCATACCGCGGGCTCGTCCCGTATTTCGAGGAAGACGCGGATTATTTTTTCGGCCGGCAAAATGACACTCAGATCATCCTGGCGAACTGCATGACGACCCGCGTCACGCTTTTCTACGGCGCAAGCGGCGTGGGAAAAAGCTCGGTGCTCTACGCCGGAGTCATGCGCGAGCTGCACAGGCGGGCGCTCGCGAATCTTCAGCAGCGCGATTGCCCGGAATGCGTGGGTGTGGCCTTCAGTTCGTGGCGCGATGATCCCGTCGCGGGGCTGCTGGAGCGCGTGGAGGAATCCCTCCGGAAACTGCTCCCGGCGGACTGGCTCGCGGAACTGCCACCGCGTGCCGCAACGCTTCCCGAAACCCTGCGGGCGTGGACGCAATTCATGCAGAGCGACTTCGTGCTGCTGCTCGATCAGTTTGAGGAATATTTCCTCTATCGCGATGCGCACGACACCTCCTTCGAGGATGAACTCGTGGCGATCGTGAATGATCCCGAGTTGCGGGTGAACGTCCTCATTTCGCTCCGCGAAGACGCGCTCGCCCGGCTGGACACGCTCAAGGCAAACATCCCGTCGCTCTTTTCCAACGGCCTCCGGCTCGAACATCTGACGATGGACTCAGCGCGCCTCGCCATCGAAGGCCCGCTCAAGCTTTATAACGACCGGCTTCCGCCCTCCGCACCCCGCCTCACGATCGATCCCGCGCTGATCGAGGAACTCCTGAGCCAGCTAAAGGCAGGCCGTGTGCGGCTGCGGAAGCTGGGCATGGGCGCAGTGCGGTTTGGCTCGGGGATCGTGGACCACACGGCGCGTGTGGAGGCACCTTATCTGCAGATGGTGATGATGCGGCTCTGGCGCGAGGACATCGCCCGCGGATCGCAGGCGATGCGGCTCGCGACGCTCGTTGCGCTGGGCGGTGCCGAGCAGATTCTGCGCTCGCATCTCGATGTGGTCATGGCGCAGTTGCCTGCGGCGGAACAGGCGCTCGCGGCCCGGGTCTTTCACTATCTGGTGACGCCCGGCGGCACAAAGATCGCACACTACGTCAGTGACCTCGCCGCGTTTGCGCAGGCCCCGGTCGCGAACGTGGCGCGCATGTGCGCACTGCTCGAGGAATGGAAGGCCCGCGTGCTGCGCGACGTGACACCGCCGGGCATGGATTCGAAGCGCTACGAAATCTTTCACGATCTCCTCGCCGCACCGATCCTGGACTGGCGGCAGCGCTACGAGATGGATGAGGCACGGAAAAAATGGGTGCTCCGGATCGGCGCTGCATTTCTGCTGTGCTCATTGCTCGCAGCGTGGATCACCTACCAGGCTTCCATCAATGCAACGAAGGCCGCCCAAGACACCGCCCAACACGCCGCCGCCAAGGCCCAGCGCACCGCGGAAGCTGACAAGACCGCCGCAGTTACCAAAATTGTCGAGCAGAAGAACGCTGAGATCGTTAAAGCAGTCGTCGGGTTCGCGACGGATGAGATCGCCATCAAGGAAGACGCCCACCAACCCACCCCGGTGCTATCCACAGAGCCTGCGGTCCCGGATTTTCCCAAGGCAAAGCCCGGCAATGCGACACTCGAAGGAGCGGTAGAATTTTCCACGACGAAGGTGGATGCCAATCACAAACGCGATGTCTGGAACGCGGATTACGGCAAGTTCCCCGATCCCGCGCATCCCGGCAGGCTGAAAGCCTTTCTGATTACTGCGGGGAAGGATAAGACCGCCTTCGTCATGGATTTGGAAGGAGACGGCGATTTTGCACTGAAGGGACACACGGATGAGGTGAACGCCGCTCTCATCAATCCGAATCCTGACGCAGCCTCTGGCGGCTGGTTCGCAGCCACCGCGAGCGACGATTCGACCGCACGCGTCTGGAAGTTCGGCACCTCGCGCGATTCCAAGGTACTGAAACACAAGACCCCCCTGACCGGCCTGGTTTGGAGCCGCGATGGCCGATGGCTCGTCACGACAAGCAAGGGCAAAGACGACATCAAGGGGCTCGCCATGATCTGGGATCTCACGGGCGACTTGAACAACCCCGCGAAAATTCTCACCGAAAGCACCGGCAGCATCTGGCAATCGGCCCTGTCCGATCCGAAGCACGGAACCGACGGTCATTCGTGGCTGGTGACCCCATCCAGCGATGGAAAAGCGTATGTTTACAGTTTTCCCGATGGAATGCTTTCCCATCGCCTCGACCACGGAGCACCGGTCCGCCGCGCGGCGATCACTCCGGATGGGAGATTCGTCGTCACAGCCGGTGCCGATGGCCGCGCAATCCTGTGGGATTTGCAGAAGAGCGATGAGAAACCGGCAGTGGTGGTGGTGCATGCCAAAGCCGTGCGCGACGTCACGTTCGATTCCGCAGGTCACTATTTTGCAACGGGAAGCGATGATGGCAGTGCGCAAATCTGGGACACCCAGAATCTGAAGGGCATCGTGACACTGGCTGGGCACACCGCACCCATTTACTCCATCGCGTTCACTCCTCGTGGCCCGGGCCTGGTGACGACAAGCTGGGATCGCACGGCGCGAATCTGGAATTTTGCAGAGAAACGCTGCATCGCCATCTGCACCGGCCACACCAATGTCCTCTGGTCGACCAAGTTCGACCTCACGGGCAATAAATTCTGCACCACAAGTGCGGACGGCACCACACGGATCTGGGAGCTGAAAGCGATTCCCGGCACCGAGGCACTGCGAGCGAAATAGTCGGGGACAAACACCCGGCGTGGCTCCATTTCGGTCGCGCCAACGCTTGGGCCCGGCCTACTGCTCCGGTCGAATGTGCAGCTTTTCAATGCGCCTCTCCCATCGCGTTCCTGTCCCGCCCCATGCGAGGCCCATATTGGTTCACCTCTACTCGCGCCGAGCAAGGATCTCCGTAAGCGTCATTCATAGCGCCGTGCGGTTGTCGTTGACGACGCAGGTTGAGCGGCAGGGGGGAGGCGTAGATTGCGTAACGAGAGAGCTACGCAACTTTCGCAGCGGCGTGCTGTGCGCTGCGTTGCCGCCGGGCCTTGGCTCAAGCTTCGGGGGTGGCTTCCGGGCTCTCGCCGGTGGTCATCTTGGGCAGGCGGGATCGCTTCCACATCAGCGCGCATCTCAACGACGCCGTGGCGGCGGTGCCTTTTGAGGAGAACCGGCGCCTGCAGAAGCTCGGCGACGACCGGCTCAAAGGGACCCAGCGGCTCTTTGGCTTCGATCCCGACAAGCGCAATGAGGAGCAGACGGTGCGATTTGCGGAACTCAAAGGCGCGGACTTAAAAGGCGCGCGGGCCTGGGCGATCAAGGAAGTCTTTCGGCGCTTCTGGTATTGCCGCTATGCAGGCAACGCGCGGAAGTTTTTCAAGCAGTGGTCTGGTTGGGCGAGTCGCAGCCGGCTCCAGGCGGTCATCAAAGTGGCGAAGATGCTGAAGCGGCACTTTGAGAACATCATCACCGACCTGCGCCACCCGATCACCAATGCCGTGACCGAAGGACTTAACTCGAAGATCCGGGCCATCGAAGCCAACGCCCGCGGCTTCCGGTCTTTCGCCAACTACCGCACCCGCATCCGCTTCTTCTGCGGAAAGCTCGATCTTTACCCACTCTGATGCCGGAAGAAGC
>JBDSAR010000605.1:0-10745 GCA_039922035.1 Chthoniobacteraceae bacterium | reverse complement strand
CTTCCGCGCACGCCAGCGCTCCGGCACGATCATCGCGCATGAGCGCACGGCTCACCGGCCCTTCCTCGTCCCCCGTGAGCGCGACGAGCCCCGCGGAAAACTCCGCAATTTCCTCCCATCGCACGGGCGCGTCCTGCTTTGTGCCGCGCAGTTTCGCGCGGGTGATGAGCTGGCAGAGGTTGCGGTATCCTTCGCGCGTCTCCACGAGCACGGGGAGCACGCTGCCGTCATCCATCGTAAGTTCCGCGCCGACGATGGCGCGGATGCCGTGCTCCTTTGCCCCGGCGTAAAAACGCGCGGCCCCATAAACGCCATCGCGGTCGCACAGCGCCACGGCGGGCAGTCCGAGTTCCGCCGCGCGCCGCGCGAGGGCTTCCGGGTGTGATGCGCCGCGCAGAAAGCTGCACGCGCTGCGTGCGTGGAGTTCGACGTATTCCATGCGTCACGCTCCCGGCGCCTGCATCGGCACGATGGCGTGCGGGCCGGGCCGGTTCTGAACGGGCGGTTCGTTGTAGCTGCCCTCGATACGCCATTCGTTGCCGCTGCGTGCGAGCCGGTAAAGCCCGCCGCCTTCGGTTTCCACGTCCCATTCCTCCGTCGCCCAATTTCCCTGCTGTTCACGTTCCCACCATCCGCCGCTCGCGCGATACGGGCCGAGTGCATCACGAATCACTCCGCGCACTTTTGCCGAAACGATGAAATCGGGCCGGTGCCGCACGACGTGCACCTCCGCCGCCAGGGGCGGACGCCAGCGGCGCAACGGCAGGCCAACGGCGAAGCCATCCGGCAAAGCGGGTGCAGTGGATTCATGGAAGCGCGGCGGGTTCAGTCGGAAACTGTCGGGCCGGTGCGTGTCGAGGACTTGGGGCGTGCCGACATTTTCAGCGCCGACCAGCGCGGCGAGTCTCCCGAGCGTTTCGCCGAAGCGGTTCGGATCGCGCAGCGGACTCTCGAAAAGCTGGAATTGCTGCCGCTCCGCGAGCGTCGGCGTGATGAGCAGGCGCACGCCCGTCGCCGCGTGATCGAGCCGCAGATCGTCGAGGTGCGTTTGCAGGATGCGAAAGAGCACATCCGCGCAGGCCGTGGGTGAGGGGACTGTGAATGCGCGTTCGTGCTTGCTGCCATTCGCCAGGGTGAGCGTGAGCGCCATGCGTCCCGCGACGCGATGAACGTTGCCGAGCCGTGCGGCGAGTTGATCGAGAAAGCGGCGGAGGGTGAAAAACAGCGGCTCGACGGTATCCACCTCGCGCTCGAAATCGAACGCTTCCGCAAATTCCTCCGCCGCGCGCACGAGGCGCAGTGGGCGCTCCGTTTTTCCAGCTGCACGTTCCCAAAGCCGCGCTGCTTCCGGCCCCAGCCTGTCCATGATGTCGCCGCGCGGCAGGCTGGTGAGTTGCGCGAGATTGTGAATGCCCCAATCACTGAGCACCGCGAGCAAATCGGGCGCGGGGTTCAGTTCGTGCAGCGCCAGATTTGCGAGGAACGCCTGCGGGGTCTGCACCACAAGCACGGGTCGCGCGTGCCGGGCTGCGATGAAGGCGAGGTCGGGATTCGATGCGATGCCCGCCTGTGCGCCGAGGGAAAGCGTCGCAAGGCTCGCGACAATCCGCGCACCAAGAGCCGGCCAATCCTTCTCTCGCGAGGCACGAAGATTCACTGTGCAGTAACCGTCCGCCGTCGCCTCGATTTCCGGCGAGAGCGTGCCTGCGATTTCCAACAGCGCGGCTTGCACACTCTGTTCCTGTGCAGGTGAACGAGAAAGAATTGTGAGTGAAGGGCAGCGTGCGAGTGCCTGTGTTGCTGTCTGCCCCGTCGTCATCCCTGCGGCTGCCGCCGCGCCGTTGATTTCCAAGATGCCTGTTTTCGGATCGTGTCCGTCCATCAGCGCCACGGGCCGCGCCTGCATTTCCTCGCGGAAACGCAGCGCCGCTTGCAGGCGGAAGTTTGGCAGAAGGACGACGGCAAACATGGTGAGTCGTCATGCCGTGGCGTGTTCGCTTTCCCATGCTCGCGAGTCCACCTGCACGGTGCGCCTGGGAAAGACGCGCCACGATGCACTTGCAATCAGTTCGTGCCGCCAGCGCCGTTGCGCCGCGAGAGTCCATTCGCCCGCGCCCGTGATGCGGACGTGCGCGGCTTCCACCATCGGCTGTGGAGTCAACACGACAACCGCCGCCGTCGTCTGCTCCGCGAGCCGTTGAAAGCGGTGCCATGTGTTCGCCGGGATGCGTCGCAACTGCGCGGGCGGCACCGCCTGCAAGTCGAGCATCACGAGCGCAAGATTGCCGTCGCGCAGCAGCAAATCCGCCGCCTTTACCGCCTGCATTGCATCCGCGCAAAAGACCGCGATCAGCCGCGTGAGCGCCGGGGCAGGGCAGGCATCCGGCTCAAAGGTGCGTGCGGCATCCACGAGCGCGGCAAAGCACTGCTCATTGCACACGGCGCGAAGCATCGCTTGCAGGAACAGCGCCCCTGCGCCGCTCGTGCCGGAAAACTCCGTCAATGCCGCACGGCGCAGCCCGCCTTCCATTGAATCGAGGCTCGCGAGGCCGGTGCGCAGGATGCCGCCGGGTTTGTGCTCCACGACGGGGAATTTCTCCGCAAGCATCCGGCGCAAACCCGTCAGCCGGCTTCCCGTGGGAGTGAGCGGGTCACTTGCGATTCCCAACATGGCGGATCACTCCTTTCAGCAGCCCGGAGAAATGCACGCGCTCTGCCGCGACCGTCACGTCTTTGAACAGGGGATTCGACGCACGCAGTCGCACGCGCTCACCCTCAAAAAGCACGCGCTTCAACGTCCCTTCGCGGTCATCGCCGACACACACCGCCGCAATCGTCCCATGCGCCACGCGCACGCCAGGACGGAGCAGCACGAGATCGCCGTCGAGGATGCCATCGCCAATCATCGAGTCCCCGCGCACTCGCAGCAGAAAATCCCCCGGCTTGTGCGGCAGCAGCGCGCCCGGTTCGACGATCTCCGCCGCCTGCGCAATCGCCTCGGAAACCGGCCCTGCCGGAATGCTGCCGAGCAATGGCAATCCGCCGATGCCGAGCACATGGCGTCCCTTCGGCGTGAGTCGCACGACCCGCGAGCGCCCGCGCACGCCGCCGCATAGGATTTCCACGAAGCCGTTGCGCGCCATCTTTTGCAGCGTCGGTGTGAGGCTGCTTTCCGCCGCAAGGCGCAAAGATTTCAGCAAGTCGGCGATGAAGCCGGGCCGTTCCGCACGTTCAAAATCCGCCAGCGTGCGCACGATGCGCTCCTGAGCGGCAGTGAGGTCTCGGCTGGCGGGTCTTGGCATTACATCGTGAAATATCACGACGGTATCGAAACGCAACAGCGCGCTCAGTTTTTCGTCATTGCGGGGCGGGATTCGCGGGAGGCACGACAACGGGCGCACGGTCATTCCCCAGCCGTGCGATTTGATCCGCAGTGGCGTCCTGCGTTACCACTTTGAGCAGCCGGTATGCTTTGCCGGGAGGCGTCGGCAGCAGCAACCCTTCCAAGGCCGTTCCTGGCGGCACGTCCTCCCAATTCTGCTGCCCCGTCGCTTTGTCCTTTTCCCCGAATCGCTCAACGTGCGGCACGATTACCGGCTCCGCGCCCTCGCGCTTGATCCAGTAGTTGCGGCTTTCGCTCCGAGCCGGCCCGCCGAAAACCGCTTCCGCGTAGGGCATCTCGAAGTCGCCTCCCGGCCCTCGCATGAGAACCATCACCGTTTGTCCCGGTTTCACTTCGCGGCCTTTTTGGACGATGCGATTGCACATGCTGGCAAGCGAAGCCGTTTTTGTGAACGGGTCAAATTTTGAGCCAGATCAACCTTGTTCCAATATTCTCCCCGGACGTTTCTGGAAGAGCTTGGAAATCGCCGGATTTGTCCCGACTTTTTTCTGAAAAAGGCTGCCTTGCGGCTTGCGTTCTTTATAAACTACCTTTTCAGGAGAGGGGAGCGGGTGAAGGGAATCGAACCCTCGTATGCTGCTTGGGAAGCAGCCGTTCTACCATTGAACTACACCCGCATTTGAAGCGACTTTTCGCTCACTGCCATGAGACGATGTCGTCTGAGACATTGGCCCCTTTCCTCAGGAGCTTGTCGCCTTTCGTCCCGATTTTGCCGTCCTGGCCCATTGACAATGCTGCAGCGGAAACACGGAGGACATTCTGCGAGCCCTGAAAGGCGGCATCCTGATAGACGGGGCTCATGTCGATCGTTCCGGCGTCTGCCGCATCGAGCATGATGCAGTATTGCGTGCCCCACGGATCCATGAGCTGGCCTTGGGTTCCTTTTGTCAGGTCTGCTCCATCAATGAATCCGTCGCGGGGAAGGTTCGGATCCTTCGCCTTGCCCATCTCGAAGTATTTCTGCTGTCGTTTGTTCAGCGCATTGTTGGCGTTTGCGCCGCGACCGATGGCACGGAGTACGTCGAAAAGGTTTTCGTTGCCCACCTTGAATGCACCGCCTGCCGAGGGGTCGCCAAATGCGTAGTAGCCGCTGGCGTTTGCCGCTCCATTGAGAGCGGTAGCCACCGGTGGGAATTTGCCATAGTCAGTCTGATAGCTCTTGCACGCACTGACGATGTTGCGGATTGCGACGGCGGCAGCCTGCTTACGGGCTTGATTTTTTGCCGATGAAAGGACGGGGAAAAGCAGTCCCATGAGGATTGCGATGATGGCGATGACCGTCAGGAGTTCGATTAACGTGAATGCCGCGGCTGGCGGCTTTCGGAGGGAAGTACTTGGGTTCATCGTGGTGGAGCGTTTTAGGAAGTTACCGGTGGCCCGCTGAGTGACAACCAAAATCCCCCAACCGCAACGGATTGTCATGCACTGGAAAAATCCGCTTGCGCGAGCGGGGCGGCAGGATAGTTTCGCGGCCCTTTTTCCAAACACCCGACCCTTTCATCATGTCCCAACATCGCAGTCTCAAAGGTGCCGCAACCATCGCGGCAAAGCGTAATGTCCTCAAGCGTTTCGAGCGCGTCGAAGTGCTCAAGAAGCGCGGCCAGTGGAAGGACGGCGACAAGGTGCTCGCGCTGCGCAAGACGAAGCCCGACGCGTAGTCGCGGCGCGCGTTTCGCAGGCGCGCTTAACTTCAGTGGTCAGTGCGCCGGGCCCAGCGAAGTTTCGCCGGTGCGGAGCGTGGATTGGAATTCTGTTCGGCTGGCGTCGGGCGGATGACTCCGTCGCTGACGGCATCATAGATTCCTGCGCGCAGTCCCGCGTCGAACGATTTTTTCACGCGGCGATCTTCGCCGGAGTGAAAGGTGAGGATCGCTGCCCGTCCGCCGGGTTTCATGCAGTCCGGGAGATTGCGCAGCAACGTGTCGAGCGCGGAAAATTCGTCGTTCACGGCGATGCGCAGCGCCTGGAAGGTGCGGCGCACGGAAAGTGTGGCATCCTCGGGTTTCAGTCCATGGAGTGCCGCGCGGATCGCGCTCGCAAGCTCAGTCGTGCGTGGAAATTTTTTCCCTGCCAGCGCGGCTGCAAGTGCGGTGGCGTGTGGCTCGTCGGAGTTTTCATCGAGCAACGTCATGAGCGCAGCGGTGCTGATTTTTTCGAGCAGCGCGGACGCGGGTTGGCCGCGCTGCGGGTTCATGCGCATGTCGAGCGGGCCGTCGAGCTTCACGGAGAAGCCTCGTGCAGGATCGTCAATCTGCATCGAGGAGACGCCAAGATCGGCGAGGACCATGTCCGCTCCGGTGAGGCCGAGCGTGGCGAGTGCCTGTGCGATGCCTGCAAAATTGCTGCGCTTCGCAATGAAGGTCTCCGCACCAAAGCCGAGCGCTCGCAGGCGCGATTCAGTTTTTGGAAGTTCGATCGGATCTGCATCCAGCCCGAGCAGCACGCCGCCGGGCTGGATGCGTGCGAGGATTTCCTGCGAATGTCCGCCGTGGCCGAGCGTGCAGTCCACCGCGATGTCGCCGGGCTTTGGAACGAGCACATCAAGGATTTCCGCGACCATGATCGGGCGGTGCGTGCCTGCCGGAGTCTTTCCGGAAGCGATCACCTTCGCCACCGTCTCCGCGTAGCGCTGAGGGGCGAGTTCCTTGTACTTTTCCCCGAAGCGCCGCGGATTTTTCCCGGAATAACGCGGGCGGCGGCGGTGCGGCTGCTGTGGTTCCGGTGCCGGAGTTGCCTCGGTCATAAAGCGATGCAGCCGCGGCAAAACTCCACGCGAGTCGCTGGCAGATGCCGCCTGCTACGACACCTTCATCTGCGTCGCCAGAAAGAGCACGGCGAGTGCTGCGACGATGGCGAGGATTCCGACGCCCATCACGGCGATGCCGACTGTGTCCTTCTTCGTCGTGCGTTTCTGGAACGGCGAGGCGTTCATGAAGTTCGACGGCTTCATGCTCTTCGCGGCAGGCGTGACTGAACGCTCCACGTTTGCAGGCAGTGCCTGCGCGTTCGCATCCGCATGCTCCGGGTCGAAAATCGAGTCCACATGTCCGAAGCGAATCCTGTCGCCAGCCTTGAGCGTGTATTCGGTTTCGGGCTGGAGATCGGTGCCGTTCACCATGGTGCCGTTCGTCGAGCCGAGATCCTTGAGCAGAAAAATTCCTGCGGAGGGCGCGATCTGCGCGTGGTGGCTGGAGACACTCACATCATCAATCGGGAAGATGTTGTCCGGCGCGCGGCCGATGGTGAGGGTTTCCTCGGTGATTTCGTGATCGGTGGAGGAGCCGTCGGGACGGACGATCTGGAGCTTCGGCATGGGAGGGGGGATAGCGTGCTGGTGGGGTTGAGGAAAGGAGAAATGCGCGTGGCTACTTCGCGCTCTCGATGAGCTGCGCGAACTGCCGGAAGAAATACGTCGCGTCGTTCGGACCCGGCGCGGCCTCGGGGTGATACTGCACGCTGAAGACCGGCTTGTCCTTGCACGCGAGTCCCTCGACGGTCTGGTCGTTCAGATTGATGTGCGTGACCTCGACGTTCGACGGCAGCGATTCCGCATCCACCGCGAAGCCGTGATTCTGCGAGGTAATTGTCACCTTGCCCGTGCGCAGATCCTTCACCGGCTGATTGTCGCCCCGGTGGCCGAACTTGAGCTTGAACGTCTTTCCCCCCACCGCGTAGCCGAGCATCTGGTGTCCGAGGCAGATGCCGAAAATCGGCGTGCGGCCCATGAGCTGGCGGATGTTGTCATGCACATACGTGAGCGCCGCCGGATCGCCGGGGCCGTTGGAAAGGAACACGCCGTCCGGCTTCAGTGCGAGCACGTCCTCGGCGGAAAAAGTCGCCGGCACCACGCGCACGCCGAATCCCTCCTGCCGCAGCCGCCGCAGGATGTTCGTCTTCATGCCAAAATCATACGCCACGATCCGGTACTTCACCGGCGGCAGCTTTTTGAAGACCTCGTGGCCCTCGCGGATTTCCACATCCGCGCCGTCGCCCTTCACGATGGTCCATTCGGGCGAGAGCTTGCCATCCGGATCCCAGTCGAATGCTTTCGCCGGTGTGACTTCCTTCACAAAATCCGAGCCCGTCATCGGCGGCGCACTCTTCGCGCGGGCGATGGCGGCATCCACATCCAGCTCGCTCGTGATGCACGCCTGCATCGCGCCGCGCGAGCGCAGGTGCTTCGTGAGCGCCCGCGTGTCCACGCCCTGGATGCCAGGGATGTTCCACTTCGCGAGATACGAATTCAGATCGCCCGTCGCGCGCCAGTTGCTCGCGATGGCGGAAAGTTCCTCGATCACAAATCCCCGCACATGCACCGCGCTGCTCTCATCATCGAGCGCATTCACGCCGTAGTTGCCGATCTGCGGGCACGTCATCGAGACGATCTGACCGCGATACGAGGGATCGGTGAGCACCTCCTGGTAGCCGGTCATCGAGGTGTTGAAACACGCCTCGCCGACCGCCGTTCCCGGAGCACCAAATGATTCACCGACAAAGTGACGACCGTCTTCGAGTGCAAGGATTGCGCGCATGAGCGCGCGGAAGATGCTCAGCCTCCGCGCGAGTGCGAAGAAAAAAGTCGGGGAAAATGTGGGGCTATTCTTTTTTCGTCGTGCGCCTGCTTCCCTTGGGCTTCACGTCCACCGTCGTGATCATCAGAAGATCGATCAGCGTGAAGCTGTCGTCCGCGTGCGTCAGGATCGCCGAGCGTCCGCTGGGGAAGAAGGAGAGAAATTCGTTGTGCGGCACATGGAGCTTCCGGCCATCCGACAGCCCGAGGGTGAAGGGCATGAACGGCCTGGCTTCATGCAGTTCCCGGAGAATGCCAATTTTCATGGCTGCATCATTAGCCCGGAAGCGATGTCCGGGCAATTCAATTGTCCCCGGCCTTCCACTCGCCGCGACGCCCGTGTTCGGGGGAGAGGCACAATCCTGTCCCGCATGGACTCATCCCGCGTTCATCGTCGCAATTTCAATTTGACCGCTTCACGCGCATTTCCTATCCACGCACCCCAGCAGCAGCGGTATGCAAGCCACTCCCTCCGATCGCTCATCGGCTCGACGGCGAGTACTGCCAGGGTTGCTCCGCGCCGGAGCGCGCCACTTTTCCAACGAGGCCAATCCAAACATGAAAACACCCAGACTCCTGACCTTCCTCCTCCTGCTCACCGCTGGCATCACCCGCTTGCAGGCGCAGGACAAGGCCACCCCGGCCCCCGCGCAGACGGAAATGCAGAAGTGGATCGCCACCACCGATGCGCAGTGGCAGGCGGCGTTCAAGCGCGACATCACCGATGTGCATGAGGCCGAACTCGGCAAGCTGAAGCTGCAATATCTGACCTCACTCGAAACCGGCATCGCCAGGGCGAGCGCGGCGAGCGATCTGAAAGGCGCGCTCGGGCTGCGCGCCGAGCAGAAGCGGTTTGGCGACACGCAGGTGTTCCCCGATAAGGACGAAGACGGCGACTCGGCCTCGTTGAAGGCAATCCGCGCGGCGGTCCGCGTGCAGCTTGCGAAGCTGGAAAAGGACTGTGCCGCGCGTGCCAAGGCGCTTCATGCCAAATACGATCCGGTGCTCGCGCAGGCCCAGGCGCAGCTCACGCAGCGCCAGCGGCTCGATGACGCATTGCTGGTGCAGAACAAGCGCGACGAAGTCGCCGCCGCGTGGCTGGCCGGGACTCCCGTCCCGGCGCCTGCCATGGCTGTGCCCGTGCCGCCCCAGCCGGCACCTGCCGAGGCGGCGGCCGTGCCACCCAAGCCGGCACCGGTGACGAGCCTTGGCCCTGCGCGGATCACCGATGCCACCAAGGACCGGCCCTTCGTGAACACGTTAGGGATGAAGTTCGTGCCGGTGGCTGGGACGAAGGTGCTCTTCAGCATCTGGGACACGCGGGTGCAGGACTACGCGGCGTACGCGAAGACGAACAAGGTGGATGACTCGTGGACGAAGCAGGCGTCGGACGGCGTGCCAATAGGTCGCGAGCCGGAGCATCCGGTGGTGGGAGTGAGCTGGGAGGATGCGAATGCGTTTTGCAAATGGCTGACGAAAAAGGAAACAGCGGCGGGCAAGCTGCCGAAGGGCGCGGTGTATCGGCTGCCGACGGATGAGGAATGGAGCATTGCGTTGGGATTGCCACCGGAGGTTGGCGCGACGCCCGCGGAGAAGAGTGAGAAGAACAGCGTGGATCTCCCTTGGGGCACGGATTTCCCGCCGAAGGCGAAGGTGGGCAACTACGCGGATGAAACGTATCACGCGAAGTTCCCGCCGAAAAAGGACGAGAAGAACAACCGGATGCGGAACGATAAGTGGATGGAAGGATACACGGATGGATTCGCCACGACATCGCCCGTGGGGAGTTTTCCGGCCAATGCATTTGGGTTATACGATATGGGCGGCAACGTGTGGCAGTGGTGCGAGGATTGGGGTGATGCCTCGCAAAAAGGCCGTGTTCTGCGCGGGGCGTCGTGGGCCGACTCTGTCCGTGGCGTTCTGCTGTCAAGGCGTCGCGTCCCCGTTCCGCCGACGGGTCGCAACAGCACACAAGGGTTTCGTTGTGTGCTAGGTGTGTCCGCGCCCTAGGTTGGCAGCATTTTGCACTCGTCGGCTCGTGTCTGGGCTCTTGCGTCGAAAGCTGAGGAACTAACGAGCCGAGCGACGGCCTGCCCCCCGCATCGCCCCGGCGCTTGAGCTTCCCCGGCGGGGCGTGCTACTTTCCGCGGCATGAAGCACACTCGCCGAGATCGAAGAAGCCATCGAACAACTGCCCGGTTCGCAACTGGATGAACTTGCCACATGGCTGGAGCAGCGCCGTCCGCGCAGGACTGTGGCTCCGCCCGTGTCGGAGCCGGATTTTCTTTCACGGGCAAAGGAGATTTGGCGTGAAGCTCCGGCTGGAATGCCTCTGAGCGCGCTGGTGTCGGAGGCGAGGGGCTGAGGCATGATCTATCTCGATACCGGCTGTCTGTTGAAGCTCTACTACCCGGAGCCGGAAAGTGGGTCGGTCGCTGCCGCGGTGGCTGGCGAGGTGATTGTCTTCACACCATTGCACGAACTGGAAACCGTCACGGCGATGCAGTTGGAGGTCTTTCGGGGCGAGGCGAGGCATGAGCAGGCGCTCGCGGCCACAGCACTGGTGACGGAAGACTTGGCTGTCGGAAAACTGGTCGGGGAGGTGCAGGACTGGCCCGCAGCCTTTCGCGAGGTATCGCTGCTGGCGCAAGCCCACGCGGCGAAAATCGGGTGTCGTTCACTGGACATCCTGCACTGCGCCCTTGCGAAGAATTGCAGGCGACGCTGTTCGTTTCGTCCGACGCGCGGCAGATTGCGCTGGCGCGTGCGGAG
>JBDSAR010000604.1:0-3013 GCA_039922035.1 Chthoniobacteraceae bacterium | reverse complement strand
CCATGCGTACGGATTGCCCGGACGCTCCTCGCGCAGCGCAAAGGTCTGCCGCTCGGTTTCGACGACCGGTTCCGATGGTGTCGCGGGCGCGACCATGTGCGGCATACGCACGTCCGGCCTGCCGCCCGCTGCGGCGCGCTGTGCCAGAGGAGTCGGCAGCACCTTCTCGCGAAACAGTTGCAAACCAAGCGGACGGAAATTCTCCCGATCGTAGCTGTAGCTGAAGCTCGCCTTCGTGCGCTTCGCCGGAGCGCGGAGCTTCTGCTTGCGCTGGAACTGCGCGAGCCGCTGCCGCGCCCGCTCGTGGATGAGCTGGATCTCCGGCTTGTCCACGAGTCGCAGCGTCACGCCCGGTTCGCTCGCGCGAATCTGCGCCTCGAGTTCGCGTTGAAACTGCTCCAGCGTCGTCTCGCGCAAGTCCACGGACTCCGCCAGGCGCAGGCCATAGATTCGGTGCAAATGGTGACGCAGCGCCGGGTTCACCTCGGCCTCGTGCGTCATCGGATCGAGGATGTATTGATCACGGACACCCTTCTTCTTCGCCAGTTCGACCGGCAGCAGCAGCAGCGGCGAAACAATGCGCTCCTGCGGCGCCTCCTTGAGATTGTGCCAGTGGAGAAAAGCGATAACGAGACGGAGCTGCGCAAAGCCATACTCCGTCCGGTCGCGCCGCGCATCGGAGATCAGCTTGTCGAGCGCGCCGGGGAGATACGGCTGATCCTCGAATCGCAGCCAGCGCCCGAGATTCATCGGCTTGCCATCAATGACCTCCGCGGCGAGCGCCGGATGCCAGACGAAGAGCTGCTCCAGCCGCACGCTCGCGAGATTCATCACCATCGGCACACTCGCCACGGTGAAATTGACCGAGGCCTGCGAGGGCTTGAAATACAGCAGCCGGTTGCGACGCGAGATTTCAAACAACCGGTCGCGCAGGTGCGCCTGCACGAGCTTTCGGCGCCCGGTGAGGCCCGCGTCGGCGAATCCGGGAAGCCGCGCCACCTCGATGTCGGGCATCTGCTCGCGATAGTTCTCCAGCCGGCGAATGAGCGACGGCAGATCGGGCGCGCGACGGTGCCGGTTCAACTCCGTCATCTCGACAATCACGGATGCGATCACCGGATGAAGCCGGGCGTTCACCTTGAACAGATTCGTGCGATGCGCTGCGAAAATGCCGAGGTCGTCCGCGTCCGTGAAGTCGAGTCCGAGCGCCAGGCTCGCGAGGATTTGCCCGAGCGAAAGAATGTCCGTGGATGCGTCGTGATGGCTGAGCAACTGCTCCCACGTCCGATACCCCGTGACATAGGCGGGATGTTTCAACTCCGCTTCGCCGTCGGTGACTTCGAGGTTCGCAAATTCCGTCCCGCTCGCATCGTCCGAGGTCACACGCGCCTGACCGATGATGTGGAGCGCACTCGCCAAGGGCCGCTGCAGTTCTTCCACGCGCGAGAGATTGCCCGTCGGCGCGACCGCGGTGCCATCGCAACGCAGCGCCCCGGCCTCGTCCACCGCGAGTGTCGCAAGACCGTTCAGTGGCGCGACGAGCGTCTGCTCATGCCATGCTGCCACTTGTCGAAAAAGCGGCAGGACCGCCGCGAGCACGTCGTCGGTTTGGAAACCCACGCCGTCGCCGCGGTGCAGCAGTTGGAGAAAGGGCGAGTCGCTCATCCTCTGCCCTCCGCATTTGCGAGCATCGTCGCCGCCTCCTTCTTCACTTTTCCGAGCTGGCGTTTGCCGATGCCGAGTTCCTTGAGCGCGAGCTTTTCAAACTGCTCCGCGAACTCCAGTCGCTCACTCCAATCCAGCGCCGCCGCCAGCGGCACATCTTCGAGATCCCGATCCACCGCCGCGAAGTCGAGGAGCAGGTAGCAGAGGTATTCGCGCATTGCCGCATCGGCGGAGCGCAGCGCTGCGGTGAGTGATTCATCCGGCGCGGATGCCGGCGCAAAGTCGGGGAAAAACGCCCGTGCGTGCGCCAGTGTGAGCGGACTTTGGAACCAGCCAGGACGCAGCAGTTCGCCAAGAAAGCGCCGGGTGAGTTGCTCCACGCGGCGCTGGCCGGCCATGTCGAGTTCGTCGAGGGCCAGCGGCCCTTCAATCGTGGCCGTGAGCCACGCCTCCAGTCCCGCGTCACTCTCGGCCCACAGACGCAGCGCCCGCGCTCGGATGAACGTCTCCGGGTGATCGATCCCCTTGGTCGTGGCGTCCTCGCGAGAAAAGATTTCGTCCGCCTGACGCAGGTAACTCGCCGCGCTCACCTCGGGCAGCCCCGTCTCCGTTTTCACAAGCGCAGCCACCGCCGCCTCCAACTGTCCGCACCCGGCAAACGAACCGCGATCCGCGAAGACCTCCGTGTAGAGCCGGAATCGCCGCGCCGTCTGCGCGTGGCTCATCGCGGCGCGCGGATCATTCGCCGCCGCGAGCAAAAGACGATCCGCGATCAGAAAATCACCGCCGTCCATCTCCCAAAGCCGGTAATGCGCCAGTTCGTGCGCGAGCACCGCATCCAGCTCCGCGCCCTTGAGCGTCGCAAGAATCGGCCCGGTAAAGACGATGTGCGCTTCGCTTGGGAAATGGCACAGCATCGCATTCATGCCGAGCCCGCCGGTCGCCTGATAAAGCGTGATCGGCACACTCACGCCGAGCCTTTGCGCGACGGCTCCGCAACGCTCCGCCAGTTCCGGATGCCCCTCCGCATCGAGCCGGTAATTCTCCTTCAGCATCTGCGTGCGCATTTCCTCCGCAAACTCCCCTCTCGCCTCCGCCGAAGAAGTCCACCGCCACAGCTCCGGCTCCGTGTCCTTCAAGTACGCCACGACTTCCCGCTGGTAAGGCAGCGGAGCAAGAGGAAGCGACGGCGGCGCGACAAGGTCAGACACAGGCAGGATTTCGTAGCAGGACTAACGCCGGTTTGGAAGATGCCTCCACTCTTTCCCCTGCTTCTCTGCAAGAGCATTTCGCCCGACGACCAAATGGCCTCCGTCCACCCAAAAGCATTTCGCTCATTCCACGACCT